>NZ_JBFROI010000108.1:0-10899 GCF_041471405.1 Vibrio sp. 10N.261.52.C11 | reverse complement strand
TTGATGTTAGTTGTTGGGTAAATGTTAGTTCTCTAATAATTTTATGTCTTACTCTTAATGTTTAGCTATATTTTTTACCAATTGCATGTAATTGATAAATGGGTTGGGTTTGTAGTGGTCTAATGATCTTAGGTACTAAACTAGGTGGTAAATCGCTACTATTAATGCGGGCTCTTATGGTGAAGATCTTTTTCGTTTTTTAGATCATCCCAGGCTGTAAATCAGTTTCATGCATTACTCGTCACTGCGCCTGACTGAATTAAACGAGCTTGCTATGTCTCCTCGATTTTTTATGCAGTCAAACCTATTTATCATTTAAATCTACTTACGAAAAGTTTCTCTCATGCGAACTAAAGAAAGAGCTTCAACATTAATGGAACACTTTGGTGTGATCATGTGTAGCTGCGATATTGTTGGTTACAGCATGTGCTAATCTACAGAGGTTAGGCAAAGAGTTTGCATTTACCTAACCTCTTTGAAGTGAGTTCGTTACAAACTTCATCAGGAAAGACATCCTGACACCGATGACAGTAGTTTTGATAGAATGAGAAGGATCCTAAGACAAAACTATATGTAGCGAAGAGAAGCAGAGGGACTTTCGATAAGAGAAACACAAAGATTTTTGAAACGCTATATCGTTTGTAAATTTCCCTCCATTATATTGAAAGATTTTTCAGTTATGATGTAAGTATTGACATGGGATCGTCAATGCTCCCATGGAGAAGTTATTCATAAATTTGAAAATCGAGTGGACACAAGCTCAGCCGCTATTACCTGATGAGCTACTACAATCGGCAATAGCCTCCTCAAGCAAATGATGAGGCCTATAGATTTAGGATTGGACAAAGGTTGATTCGTGTTGTGATGAGTTGTGTGTGTTGAGCTCTGATTATATTAATGACAGTGGGATTAATTTGCCTTGGGAAGAACCTTAAGTGCCAACGCCAGAAATCAAATATTACGAACTCTCGAATTTCAAAGGTTAAGTCAATAATTATAATTTACCGCCCCTTTCTCTCACTCTTGGATAGAAATTGGCTTCAGAGGCTATTTCTACTATCGTCCCTGAGAAGATTAACTTTAAAATCGACTTAAACCTTGTTGCGTAAATGAAATCCAACTTTGACGAATGTGTTCCTGAAGCTTGCTCTGAAATTACTGATTATTAAATTGAAATTGTCGGTAGGTGCTGTTCCACTCCACAACCGAACAAGCTCGCGAACGTTGTAGGAATACCAATGTCATGCAACCACGCTAACTTTGTAGCAATCTTTATCAACCCTTAGATGGGAAATTACGTTTATCGCTTAATTGGGCTTTATCTTTCTTTAGAGGCAAGAGTATAGTGGTCCAATAAAATTGGTCACGGTTTTCAAGACAATCAATCGTTCTGAGCCAATGAGTGTCAGAACACCATTATACTGATATGGCCTAAGTTGGCTGGAATATCTAATTATGTATTGGATGATTTTTTGAGTCTCTGCAAAGCTGCGATAATTTATTGCGGGAATCCACTTAGTATTTAAGCTTCTAAAAAACGTTCGATTGTCGCCTACTCCCTGCAATTTTTTCGTCGAGATAAGTTTTTTATCTGGAAGCACCGCAGTAATTGATGATACTTTCCACTTATTTAGTGACAGCCTTGGCCGCTGCGGTCCATGATATTTTTAGGTTTCCGACGAGCTTGTAAGCCATCGATAAACTTTATCTCTTGTCCGACTGTTAAACTATCAGCAGAGTCGTGGTTTTTTTAATATTTTCCCCGTCTTGAAATATGTTTATACATTGAGGACTAATTATGACCATCCCAAATAAACACTACGTTAAGAGCACTCAGCGAGATTACACACTAGGCTTTAAATACAGGTTGTGGATACCATTGAAAATGGAGAAATGGATTATTTAGTCAGTTCAAGGAAGAGCACGATGCCGAAATCACCGAGGGCGGCAAGAAGCCTTCGAAAAGAAAGTAAGCGTAATTAGGGCTTGTTCGTTACGCGATATTTATCTTTAATGTGTATATCAGAGAGAAAAATTGTCAAGGTGAGCTTGCACTAAGGCGCTTCATGTCTCGACTAGGAACTCACAAGCTTCACTTCTCTTACTAAAACCTCAATTGATAGCTAAAGGAATAAAGCTGGGCCGCGATGTTTAGTTTAACTACCTTCAAGAAGAGCGGTTGCTGGTTAAGCCAAAATGGAGCTACACCAAAACAATGAAAAAGGCATTGAATGAAAAAACATCCGAATTTGGTAAAATAAATGTTTTCTTCAAAGGTAGAGGAGTTTTTGGTGAGCTACATGACTTATGTTCAATCTGATGAGGGCGTTCATTAGTTGTCATTGTCAACGGACGCCTTCATTCGTAAGATGAACAGGCCAAATAATATGTATGAAAAAACAAAAAATTCCGTTACAGGCTTGCTAAAAATCGTCAACCTATTTAAGACGAGATACCTTCTTTTAAAATTCACGAATTTCTAGTTGTTCAGATGTCATAGGTGAGGCATTAGGGCTTTCTCTCGTAGATCTGTCTAGCGAATAGCAGAACACCGCTTAGCTTTAATTTCGATGTTTGAAGCCACATATGCCAAGCAGATGAACTGTTCTCTTCTAATACTCTCCTACCCTGCCCTCCTACCAGTATCCAAGCACAATGTAGTGTCTCAGTCACACCTTAATTACCGGTGTGATTTACGCTGTGGTATCGACGCTTCATGTTGCTATTTTTTTCTGGTGCAACCGACATATAAAAATCGAGGTCCAAACTCCTTGGTTACTCGCTGTCTCGCCTTTACTTTGGTTTGGGATAACCAGGGGGCTTGGGGCAATTTATAACTGGTGACCGATTGAATACGTTATTTTAGCTTGGGTCGGAGTGGTGTGTGTTGTCTTTTCGCAACTCACTGGCAATATTAGTTTCGCCCTTTTCTTTTTGATTGGGTATCAAGAAGGTTTGATGGGCTTTTATAGAAAAACAGCTTTAGATTGATTTGATTGTGGGAAAATTTGTCAATGCTCAGCCTGAGCATTGACAAATTTCATGGTTTTTTGAAAGATAATGATTAGTGTGCTGATTTGTATTTTTTCCAATAATCAAAGCTGTTGAGTAGGGCAAGCTCAATACCTTGTTCATGGTATTTATACGACACATAAAATCGTTCGATGTAAGCGTAGAAAGATGGGAGACGTTGTTGGAGAGCCGGCCTTTTTTTAGGAGGATGGACACTAACCATTAGGTAACCTATGACTTGTTTATTCTTTTTTGTTTCAGCGACAAAAAAATAGATATTTTTATTGTTTAGCTTCTCCTTCATCATTGATTCCGTAAAAAGTAGATCAATGATTCTGATTTTACTGAAATTGTAATCACTTAAGCTGTATTCGTTCTGCTCTCTCTTGTAATGGCTAATTTTACTGTGGCTGCCTGTTAGTTGCTCGTGACACAGAGCATTGATAGAGGATATGTCGTTGAGCGTCGCTTTTCTTATTAACACCTTAATCTCCTTTTTCCTGTTATCTTTTTGAAGCAAAACGCTAAAATGCGAATTAAAAGATATGTGTGTCCCCTAGTAATTACTAGGGGCTAATAGATGGGGTTGCATATTCGTAATATTCTTTTGCGCGTTGTTTTAAAGCCTGGATTAGCGTATTTGGTAGGTTTCTTTCTTTTATCCAATTTTCAAACACTTCTATTGAGGGAAATGTGACAGAAGAGATTAGGCTTGAGCTTTGAACTAAGTGGTTAAGCCAATAAAGGGTCTGTAGGTCTTCTAGAGGAGTTCTGGGGAGTAGTAGTCTTCCTTTTCTAACTTTTCCTTTGATATAAGGTTTGGCTGAAACCTCAAAGGTTTTACCTTTTGAAAACGGGTCTGGGTCTATCAGGATTGTGCTATATCGTATGTAGAGTAGATATTCCTGCTCTATCTCATCAAGCTCGTTGAAAGAGACTATTTTGTCCTTGGGGATAGTCTTTTCATGTACTCGGTGATGTTCATCATTTAGCAACTGCAGTAGATTAATCGGTTGAGCTGAGTAATGTTCAAGTAGGCGAGAAACTGATTTCCAGTGCAGTAGTAAATCCCTAATCGAACTCATGGTGATTGGCCCTTCTGGGTACAGTTTATACATGTACTTAACTTCGTCTTCCTTAGATAAAATGTGATCTAATGAAAACGTATTGATAATAAAAGCAGGGTGTACATAAGTAGCAATGTTTCTGCCTTCCACACTGAACGAGTTATCTAAAGGGATGACTTGAACATCAATTTTTTCTAAAGCGTTTCGCAAGGCGCTCAATAAACCATCATTGGATTTAGACTGGTAAATATAAACTCGTTTTTTTACTGTTTTGGTTCTGACCGTGAGGACCCTATTTTTGTCCGTCGGGTTAGAAGTAAAATAAGACGTCGCAAAGTAGCTAGAGAAGAGCATTATATTTGGAGAGGCTCCTTTCTTTTTTAACATTCCTTCTAAAATAAGACACCCACCGAGCATTGAGGACATAAGAATGATTTGTTTTAAGTTCTTTAATAAAATTTCAGAAAAGGAAGACAACACATCACAATAGGCGTGAGCTGGAGTGGCTAAAACTAACGTATCCCAAGAGGAGGGAAGGGGAGAGAGCTCTGTATAAAGTTCATTAAACTTAACTAATCCGACTAGTGTCGCTAATTGTGGTTCATTCACCTCACAACAAACAACGTATCCGTGTTGTTTGATTAATCTTTGCCTATTTTCCCACTGAGGGGAGCTTTTGCCGATGAGGGCTATTTTTTGACTAAGAGGAGCCATAATTTGGCTAGTTTGAATGCCGACCGGCCCCGCTCCAGCAACCAATGTGTTCCCTAGTATCATAATGGGCTCTCCATATTTCCATTTTCCTTCTAATTTATATGCTCTAGGTATATTTTTCATTCTCATACCACTACTTTTATAGTGCTACTTTCTAAGTCCATTGTTTATTTAATTATCTTTATTAATTAAAAAAACGGTGATGTCATTTGGTCAGGTTTTCTCATGGCTATGATGCTTTTTTAGAGGGCTTTTAGGTGTTGTTAATATGTTTATTAATATTTAATTTACGCTGAAATTAATACCAAATTTTATTTATTTGATTAATCTTTATTTAAGTTGGGAAGGAGAGGTTTGGGTGTCCGAATAATGGGCTTCTTTAGTTATTTCTAACCAACTTACCCTTAATCGTTGGAAAATGTTTGGAGAGAACCCTATGTCAGCAATTAGCAACAATCAAGAACAGCCTATGGATTCACACTATTTGCCGGAGCCGTATCGAATCCGGGTTATTGAACCAGTTAAAAGAACAACAGAACAAGAGCGAGAGCTGGCGTTAATGAAAGCGGGGTACAATCCTTTTTTGTTAGATAGCGATAAAGTGTTTATCGATTTACTGACCGATAGTGGCACCGGGGCAGTAACGCAGGCCATGCAATCCGCAATGTTGAGAGGTGATGAAGCGTACAGCGGCAGTCGAAGCTATCGGACGCTTAGCCAAACGGTAAAAGATATATTTGGCTATCAGTTTACTATCCCTACACACCAAGGACGTGGCGCTGAACAGTTGTATGTACCTGCCTTGATCAATAAGCGTGAACGAG
The DNA here is from genome assembly GCF_041471405.1 of Vibrio sp. 10N.261.52.C11. Lineage (NCBI taxonomy): Bacteria > Pseudomonadati > Pseudomonadota > Gammaproteobacteria > Vibrionales > Vibrionaceae > Vibrio > Vibrio sp. 10N.261.52.C11. The sequence goes on along the minus strand of NZ_JBFROI010000108.1, from coordinate 5,282 downwards.
ATAAGGGGCTAGAACGAGAAAAGATGGCCGCATTTTCAAATTACTTTTTTGATACCACTCAAGGGCACACTCAAAAAAATAACTGTCGTGTGATGAATGTGCCTTCTCGTGATGCCTTTAATACTGAAGTTAAGAGAGATTTTAAAGGCAATTTTGACTTGAAAGCGCTCGCGTCTGGCATTGAAGAGATCGGGGCTAAAAATGTGCCCTATATTGTGAGTACGATTACTTGCAATTCTGCAGGTGGTCAGCCAGTTTCTCTTGCCAATTTGAAGGCTGTTTATGAGTTAGCGCAGTTTTATGATATTCCCGTAGTTATGGACTGTGCACGGTTTGCAGAGAACGCCTATTTTGTAAAGCAACGCGAAGAGGGATATGCTGAATGGAGCATTCAAGAGATAACTAGCGAAGCTTTTAAATATGCCGATATCTTTGCTATGTCAGCGAAAAAAGATGCGATGGTTCCTATTGGGGGATTGCTTGCTTTCAAAGATGAAAGCTTGTTAGATGTTCAATTAGAATGCAAAACATTATGCGTGCTATTGGAAGGCTTTCCAACCTATGGCGGGCTTGAAGGCGGTGCTATGGAGCGCCTAGCTGTCGGACTCTATGATGGGATGGAAGAAGATTGGTTAGCTTCCCGTCTTCAGCAAGTTGAATATTTAGTAAATGGTCTTGAAGCGTTAGGGGTTCGTTGCCAGCAAGCTGGCGGTCATGCTGCATTTATTGACGCAGGTGTGCTCTTACCTCATATTCCGCCGGAACAATTCCCTGGGCATGCTTTATCTTGTGAGCTTTATAAAGTGGCGGGTATTCGTGGGGCTGAAATAGGGTCCTTATTGCAAGGGTGTGACCTTGAAACTGGTGAACAACTGCCTTGTCCAGCGGAACTGTTGCGTTTAGCCATTCCCAGAGCAACCTATACGCAAGCTCACCTTGATTACATTATTGCTGCTTTTAAAGAAGTGAAAAAACGCGCCTCATCTATTTCAGGTTTGAAGTTTACTTATGAACCTAAAGTATTGAGACATTTTAACGCTACGTTAGAACCTGCACTCTAAGTTGTACCCCCCTTTGCTGTGAATAAGGGGGGATTTAGTTATTAATAACTAAATTGACGAGGTGTTAGGGGTTTATTGAAGGTTTTTTGCTTGCCTGAACTTGGGAAGAGGCGAGGATTAATTTCAGTTCATCCTTTTTTGTTAAACAGATTTGGCTTGATTGATTATTAAGGTTCACGTTAACAACTTCAAGTTCGTATCGAAAATAGAAATAACTGATTAGTAGGACCGCGAGGGTTGTTGAAGATAAGCCGATGAAAGTCCATTGGTATAATTTTAGATGATTGGTTGCTTTTTTGAGAGGACACGAAAACTTAGAGTGACGTGGTAACTTTATATCTCTCGGCGGGTCTAGTGAGGTTTCAAATTCAGGAATATGAATCTTGTAACCTTTTCTTGGGATGTTGACGATTTTGATGCTATCAAGGTCTAGAACTTTTCTTAGGTTAGTTATCGCGACTGGTAAAGAGTTAGGCCCGATGATATCTGGGCTCCCCCAAGCGGCAATAATTAACTCTTCTTTGGTTGAAATGAGTTGTTCTTTCTTAATCAGAGTTTCAAGGATACAGCTTTCAGGTAGGGTAATTGAAAATGACTTTTGATTGCTAAGCATCAATTGAGCCCCTGATTCATCCCTGTGTAATATACAATTACCTATAGGTAATTGTAGGTTTTCGAGATGCGCTTTTAACATAGTGTTTCTCCATATTTCTAGAGAGCGATGGTTAAGACAGTTAGTTTTTCTAGTGCTTTATATAATGGCTCATTTTTTGAATACTATTTACAAAATTTTGAATAAATTTGAAGTTAAACGAAATATTAGTTAAGGCGTTTTGTTTCATATGAAGCTAAAGGTCAGCTCTTTTCCTCCTTTGTCGTTTAGGTAAAACTGCATCCAACGCCAGTCCTTCTCCTTACAGGCCTTAAAAGTGCAGTGGATATTTTTTCCTTTAACAATATCGTTATCGCAGAAATCTATAAATGATTGAAAAGAGCGGCAGATCAGTGTTTCCATATTAGTAGTCCTTTTGAAAATTTATTCATATACACATCTCTAATTTATCTGTGTAGATGAATGAATTTTAATAAAAAATGATTATTAATAATTTTAGATTACCCATTTGGCAATGGCTAAAATTTAGGCCATTCCTCATAGGATTTTTTTGATAATTTATAAATAAATTATCAAAAAAATCATCTATTTATAGTGATATTTTAGTTTTTTAAAACTGGGGTTTTGGAGGGTTAAACAACAATAAATTTTTGACTAATACTCTCATTCTTCCTGTTTTATATAGTTGCTTCTTCTCTGTCTACGAGATCCCTTGAGCCTGTTATTTTGCTTTTATTCCTCAATTCGTTACGAAAGAATCGGAACTCTTAATCGAGCTGCAGCTATTCATTTTTTGGTGTACTTACTAATCTAATGTTTAGTAGTACAGATTTCATTGCGTTTTGGGGGCGTCTAGCTTGAACTTGGGTCACTAAAAAATAAAATAGGTTAGCTTATGGTCTTTGATGGTCGGCGGAATATTGATTGTTCTAGGGGGTGTAGTGGTCAAAAGTACAGGACACTGGCTGAAGGGCCATTAACTGGTGACAACCCATCATTTTCTTGAGGGCGTTGCCGATTGTAAGGACTCATCAGGTAATAGCCGTTGTCTTTCTTGTCCTGAGCTTGTTCCAGGTAGCTTGTTTCTGGTACCCACTCGGCTTTCAAGCTTCTAAATAACCTTCTATGGGAGTGTTTTCCCAACAATTACCACGAAGGCTCATGCTTTGAGTTGTCCTGGCATCCTTGATATTAATAGAACATCATGTTCTTCGCCGCCCCCGTTTCTTCTAAGCCAGCCCTAAAGTTTTAGATGCTAATTCAGCATTGGACTTATCTGATAAAGGCCAGCCCACAACGCGTCGACTAAATAGGTCAAGCACTACTGCTAAGTAGGCCCACTTCGAACCAGACCTAAGATAAGTAATATCGCCGCACCAAACACTATTTGGAGTACGGATTTTTCTCGTTCTAATCGGTTAATATGGGCTTCTAACTCTTGGATTTTCTTTTACTCAGACGTGAGGGCTTTGGTCGTTGGAGTAACCCTACCTTGCTCAATTTTGAGTTATTCGACCCAGTGTCGTAAAGCTGTTTCACGTATTCCATAGAGCTAGCTGCTTCAGGGATGGAGTCCCCTTGGTCAAGAACCAAGCTTGCAGCATATATTTTTGAATTCAGTAGAAAATGTACGTCTTTGTCGTTTTGCCATTGAACCCCTCATTTATGAGGTCCGGGATCAGGATGCCACTACAGGAGAGAGCCTTTTGGACGTGAGAAGAATTAAGCCTTATCATTATTTATTAATAATAAATTAATGGTCTTTATATTTGGCTAAGATAATAATTCGATTGTTAGGTTCACCTAGAATCAAACACTCTGCACTTAGCCAATTTTTGGGTTATAAGGATGAAGTTACCCTAGGTCAAATAGAATAAGGAAGGAAGTTTCCCAAGCCAACTTGTTCTTGATGGTTTAGTCGCTTGTAGTCATCCTATTTTTTCGATTTGGCGATAGAGGGAGGTGACAAACAAGTGGTTAATTAAAATGATGGAGGTACTTCATCGGCGGGGGGGGGTAGAGTTTGACGAGGCCAAACTCATTGTAGGGCTTAGTTTTTACTGATTTGGAGACCATTTTCTTTGCATCATCAGTGAGTATTCTATCTTTAGTCTTCCATTATCCTTTCCGCAAGTGCGTTCTGATAAGAGTCATAATTGTATTTGTAACTCTCTAATTTCATGTTGGATATGTGTCAACCTTATTTAGGACGGGTTAGGTGAAAGATAAAGGCTCTAATTTGAGAGAAATACAAATATAATAATAATTCAGAAAAGGCAGAACACATGATGTCCAACATTAGTTTACAAGGCTTAGACAAACTAGATCGTAAAATTCTATCGAATCTACTCTCCAATGGGCGAGAATCGATTGCTAACCTTTCTCGCAACATCGGCTTGTCGCGAACAGCAGTCGCTGAACGTATCAACAGACTTGAAAAAACCGGTATTATCAAAGGGTATACGGCACAAATAAGAGTAGAAAATGACGGGAGAAAAGCGGCAAGTTATTTGCTGATTTCTTGTGAAAAAGGTAAGAAAAATGATGTAAGTAATGCGTTAAAAGAACTACCTGAAGTCAGACTTACAAGCATTGTTGGTGGTACCTACGACATTATTTCTTTGATTGAAGCACCTGACCTGCAATCAATACACCATTTATGTAATGAGATAGAGTCGTTCAATGGCATTCGCTCTCTCAATACAACAGTAGTGCTACACCAACCAATCAGTCGTTAAAAAGAAAGCCGCTCTTATGAGTAATGCCGATCAGTTAAAGCCAAAGTGATCGGTTGAACGATCCTCCAGAGCTGTCAAAATCCAAGTGTATTTAATGCACTTGGATTTTTTTATGGATGTTTCTCAAGTTCTAAACATAATTAATGATTGGAAACCTAGCAACATTGAAACTTTGTCTGACTTGCTTCCAATTGAACTCATCGACGAATCTTATTCTCTTACTGATACCGTCACGATGAGAAAGAGAAAGTTAACTCTAGAATCCATGGTGTGGCTGCTTGTTGGAATGGCCATCTATAACAATAAGTCCATGAAAGATTTAGTTAACCAACTTGATATTGTACGACCGTACAGGTAAAGCTTTTGTCGCACCAAGTGCGTTGACTCAACGTCGAAAGACGTTGGGTGAAGACGCAATAAAAGCGGTCTTTGAGCGAATGACTACGTCATGGTTGAAAAGCGCACAGTTACCCTAGTGGAATGGGTTAACGCTTCTTGGTGTCGATGGCGTTGTTTGGCGAACGCCCGATAACCCGCAAAATGAAAATGCATTTTCTCGACAAAAAGGGACACAATATCCGCAAGTGAGAATGGTCTGCCAAATGGAACTAAGCAGTCACATTATCACGGCAAGTGCCTTTGATAATTACAATACAAACGAAATGGTATTAGCTGAAAAATTGATAGAAACAACACCAAACCATAGCGTGACAATGTTCGATAAGGGGTTCTATTCTTTAGGCTTATTACATAAATGGCAAGACTCTGGCTCAGAGCGTCATTGGCTTATCCCCCTCAAGAAAAATACACAATATGACATTGTTCAATCTTTAGGGCGAAATGACAAACTTGTTCAATTACACAGTAACC
>NZ_JBFROI010000107.1:0-2477 GCF_041471405.1 Vibrio sp. 10N.261.52.C11 | reverse complement strand
GAATTTGTTGTGACTTCAGTGTACAAATTAGTGGAAACATCACTTCACGCTACCCCTTATTCCATATGGGTTTTTCATGATCTTGCCCTGGATGCAAGCCCAGTCAAGTCACCTACCGGCACCATATTTAAATGACAAAGCCTAGATGAAAATCGGGGCTTTGTTGTATCTGGGGTATAGGAAGCATTGCCTTCACGGTGGCGGCAGGTATGCCTGTTCAATCAGTCAGATCTTGATGTTTCATTCCTAAATTTCATCATTTCTCTTCGTAATCTAATGTGCCAATGAATTAATTATCTTAAATCAGAATGTTACCTTTAATTCTCACATCTATTGTCTATGTTTAAGATAGATCATAAAGGAGAGAGATATGCTGAAAGTAACCCCTTACTTATTTTTTGATGGTCGTTGTAATGAAGCATTGGACTTTTATCACAAGTGCTTTGGTGGTGTAGTTTTATCAAAACAACTATTTAGTGACGCACCACAGGTAATAGAGGGTGCTCAGCCTGATTGGGTTATGCACGCAGAGTTTGAAGCATTCGGTATGAAGCTTATGATGTCAGATGGCGTCAAAGCGAAAGAATTAGAAGGAAACAATCTTGCACTCTCCCTTGTTACTGAGGATACGACGACTCAAGAGCAAATCTTTGAAAAGCTCAAGAAGGGAGGGCGGATAATGACTCCACTCGCAGATACTTTTTGGGGGGCTCGATTTGGCAAAGTAGAAGATAAATTCGGTATACGCTGGATGGTGCACTGCGACTCTTTAAGTTGAGCCTGTGAAATTGGATAGTGAAATTGCTGCTTGGTTTTATTAGAATTATAAATAGAGATTAATCATCAATATTATATATAAAATGGGCAGCATAAAGATTACCGTAGATCGCATTCAGCCCGGTCTGCATATACGACTCCCCGTAAAATGGAATGAACACCCATTTTTATTCAACAGCTTTAAAATCAAAGATGACGCTCAAGTAAAAGTAATTCGACATCTTGGGATTAAGCACGTCTATATAAACCTGAGTCAAAGTGATACCTCACCTTTACCTGTTAATCACGTAGGTGAACAAGAAGTCGATATTGATTCACAGGTAAGCCTTGAAACGGAAAGAATGTGGAAAGATAAGCATGAGCGTATCGAAACCCTTAGCTCTTACCGCCGCAGGGTGAGTCATTGTGAGAGAGAGTTTGAACGTTCGCTTGCTCGAATGCGATCTGTGATGACCAAGATCCGTAACAGACCTTTAGATGCGGTAGGGGAGGTTAAGGCTCTTGTTGATGATATCGTTGAAACTCTAGTGAGCGATGATAACGTCACCTTGCACCTTATGAATGCTAAAGCGGATTTCGAAGATATTTACTTTCATACTCTAAATGTTTCGGTTGTTGCACTGATGATAGGTAAGGCCAAAGGCTATAACACACAGCAATTGAAAGACCTCTCATTCGCAGCGTTGTTTCACGATGTAGGCAAGATCAAAATACCAGTCGCGATACTAAGAAAGCAGAGTGCACTAACGGTGCCAGAAGAGAACTACCTGAAGCTTCATACTAAATACGGTGCGGATATTGTATCGGCAATTGATGACTTTCCTGAAAGTGCTAAAAAGGTGATCGCTCAACATCATGAGATGAATGATGGTTCTGGCTACCCCGAGGGCTTAAAAGAACATGAGATTGATGAATTTGCCAAGATAGTCGCCGTGGCTAATGCATTTGATAACCTTTGCCATGGTAAAACGCAATCTCAACAAATGATCCCGTATTTGGCACTGTCCCACCTATATAAGAGCTGCAAGCATCTATATAGCCAAGATAACTTGGGGCTGTTAGTTAAGTTCATGGGAGTCTATCCACCAGGAACTGTAGTACAGCTTTCAAATGATTCTATTGGGATTGTGATATCCGTTAACGCTAAACATATGCTTTATCCAAATGTACTTATCTATGATCCTAGCGTGCCAAGAACCCAAGCTCCGATCATTGACCTCTTTATTAAAGAGATCAAAATCGTTAATGCCGTTCATCCAAGCAAATTACCTGAACAAGTTCGAGAGTATCTAAACCCTAGGGCTCGTTTATCTTACTTTTTTGATAGTGGAGAGTAGTTATCCACAGGTCGTTGTGGGTAATTTGTTCGAAACTTGGGGTGAAAGTGGTATAAATAAGCCCTTGGTTGAAATGTCTTCGCTTAACCTCTTTTTTTAATAAAAAACGCATTTATTGCTTGCCAATATGAGCGGCATCTCTATAATGCCGCCTCACTGACACGGCAGACGCCACAAGGCTTCAGCGAGAAATGTTAGTAAGGCAACTAGCTTTAAGCGATGATTCGCTTCTACTTTTAGAAAGTAGGAATTAATTCCAAATAAGTGTTTGACACTGAGAATTAAATCGCTAGAATGGCCGTCCACTTCGAGAGGCTCCTTACTAAAAGGAAGGCTCAACAAGTAAAGCTCTTTAACAATTTA
>NZ_JBFROI010000106.1:0-330 GCF_041471405.1 Vibrio sp. 10N.261.52.C11 | reverse complement strand
CGCCAGATGAAAACTTCAATGGTGACATCGATATCAGTTTCGATATCTCAGATGGCACCAATACGGTTCAAGCATCAGCTGACCTAACGGTTAACCCAGTTAACGACCTGCCAGTCCCTCAAGATCAACAGTTCAGCGTTGAAGAAGACGGCACACTCATCTTCACTGATGCAGACCTGTTAACAGGCGCTACCGACATTGAAGGTGATAACCTAACGGTTGAAGGTGTGACCTACAATGGTGGCGACGGTATCCTTACTGACAATGGCAACGGTACGTACACCTTTGCGCCAAATGAAAACTTCAATGGTGACGTAAACTTCGGCTTCG
>NZ_JBFROI010000105.1:2225-2347 GCF_041471405.1 Vibrio sp. 10N.261.52.C11 | reverse complement strand
TCGTCTAAGCCAAGAGCAGTTGCTATCACAAGCATCAGATGTTGAAGGCGATGACCTAACAGCCAGCGGCTTAACGGTCGACGGTGATGCAACCGTTACTCAAAACGATGACGGCAGTTTCA
>NZ_JBFROI010000105.1:0-1465 GCF_041471405.1 Vibrio sp. 10N.261.52.C11 | reverse complement strand
AAAACTTCAACGGTGACATCGATATCAGCTTCGATATCTCAGATGGCACCAATACCGTTCAAGCTTCAGCAGACCTGACGGTTAACCCAGTAAATGATTTACCTGTTCCACAAGACCAACAATTCAGTGTTGAAGAAGACGGCACGTTAATCTTCACTGATGCAGACCTATTAACAGGCGCAACGGACATTGAAGGTGACAACCTTACTATTGAAAGTGTGACCTACGACGGTGGCGACGGTATTCTTACCGACAACGGTAATGGCACATACACCTTCGCACCGAATGAAAACTTCAATGGTGACGTAAACTTCGGCTTCGATGTGTCAGATGGCACCGATACGGTCTCTGCGAACATCGATGTAAGTGTGACTGCGGTTGATGATGCGCCTGTGTCTGGTGACCTAGCGTACTCAATCGACGAAGATGGTTCGATTCGTCTAAGCCAAGAGCAGCTGCTTTCTCAAGCATCAGATGTGGAAGGCGATGACCTTACTGCTAGCGGCCTAACGGTTGGTGGTGATGCGACGGTTGTAGCTAACGATGATGGCAGTTTCACCATCACGCCAGATGAGAACTTCAATGGCGACATTGATATCAGCTTCGATATCTCAGATGGTACCAATACCGTTCTAGCTTCTGCCGATTTAACCGTTAACCCAATCAATGACCTGCCAGTTCCTCAAGATCAGCAATTCAGTGTTGAAGAAGACGGTACTTTACTGTTCACAGACGCGGATCTGCTTACAGGCGCGACAGACATTGAAGGTGACAACCTAACGGTTGAAGGTGTGACCTACGATGGTGGCGACGGTATCCTTACCGACAACGGTAATGGCACATACACCTTCGCACCGAATGAAAACTTCAATGGCGACGTAAACTTCGGTTTTGATGTATCAGACGGCACCGATACGGTCTCTGCCAACATCGACGTGAGCGTAACTGCCGTTGATGATGCGCCTGTGTCTGGTGACCTAGCGTACTCAATCGACGAAGATGGTTCGATTCGTCTAAGCCAAGAGCAATTGCTATCACAAGCATCTGACGTAGAGGGCGATGACCTTACTGCTAGCGGCCTAACGGTTGGTGGAGATGCGACGGTTGTAGCTAATGATGACGGCAGCTTCACGATTACGCCAGATGAGAACTTCAATGGTGACATCGATATCAGCTTCGATATCTCAGATGGCACCAATACGGTTCAAGCTTCTGCAGACCTAACCGTTAACCCAGTAAATGATTTGCCAGTACCTCAAGATCAACAGTTCAGTGTTGAAGAAGATGGAACGCTTATCTTCACCGATGCAGACCTATTAACAGGTGCAACGGACATTGAAGGCGACAACCTAACGGTTGAAGGTGTGACCTACGACGGTGGCGACGGTATTCTTACCGACAACGGTAATGGCACATACACCTTCGCACCGAATGAAAACTTCAATGGTGACGTAAACTTCGGCTT
>NZ_JBFROI010000104.1:0-380 GCF_041471405.1 Vibrio sp. 10N.261.52.C11 | reverse complement strand
TTACGCAACAAAGCCTATCCTCGCCCTAAAAGCGGGCGAGGATTTACGGAGAAATTGCTAACTGGAAATTGAGAACCTCAAAATTATCCTATAAAATTTATTCCTAACGAAGCCGCAAATTCCACCTGCTTCCAGCTCGATCTAAATCACGATCATTTTTAATCCGACCTAGGCGACTTGCCCCTCCCTCCTCTCCTCGACCACCTACAACCATAGCTAACATTTCTAATTCTTCTTGCGATAATAAAGGATGATTGTCAAATATAACTCGTTTCATTATTAAACCCCTAATTTTATTACTAATAATCTTAAAATTAAACAAAAGAAATTAATTTTAAATTATGATTACATTTAAAAAAATTAATTAATAAGTTAATAAG
>NZ_JBFROI010000103.1:0-30378 GCF_041471405.1 Vibrio sp. 10N.261.52.C11 | reverse complement strand
CAGAATTATTTACAGGGTCTTTTTATGATTTCATTGATGCTACTGTCTTCTTGTTCGACCAACCACATCAATCGCTTTTTCGTCCTGTCTGTCATCGATACGCTATAGGGCCTCTTACCATTACATTTATCTCGAAACTTTTTTTGACTCCATGCGCGCTTCATTTTACCAATCAAGAGTGATTTACGATCTGGCTTATCGTGAAGCATATCGAAAATCGCAACAATAGCGGCTCTTTTGTCTTGTTCGCTTGAAACGCTCCAGACTTTTGACTGAAGTCTGTAACCTGTATCTTTTATATACTTCCATGACCAATTGCTTTGAGCTGTTTGGTTTTCTTCAAGCCAGGCTGACATTCTCGTATCTTCCAGAATGGACTCCCAAGTGTTTAGCAGTGTTTGAATAACTTTACGCTGCTGTGATAGTTCTAGTTCGGAACTCCGAAAGCTATCAATGATATTGCTTTTCCTTGCAGTGAAATTATTACTCATTGGCTTAAAAGCGTCATGTGATAATCCATCAAAGTTTCTGCCAATATCAAGATCGAGGCCAAAGTCATGTAGTTTTATTTTGTTGGAGTTACCTCTTCTAAGCTGATCTCGAAACTTAATTCTGTCAAATATCTTGCTTTGTTCCCTCAGATAACACCATACCCAGTTACAGAAACGTTCATCTGAGTTATGGAGCCATAAAAAATCCTCACCAGATAGTTGACAGTTTTGAAAATCAGTCTTCATTTTCTTAATGTGATTACTGTTAATTTTCCCATTTTTTTCTAGGTAGGATAATTCCTGTCTAAGAGCATTCAAACATTCTTGAACGCTACTGAAACCTTCCACCGATTGAAAAGTATCCTGATTAAGGGCTTGATTTAGGTAGTTGATATAGAAGCTGCATTCGCGGAAGGAATAAGCATTAAATGGTTCTTTAGGTACGTGAAAAGCCATAGTTGATATGCCTCTGTCGTTAAGTTCAGTATCCAATATATATCATTAATTATAATTACTGTGTAGTAATTTTAGTGATATATATGTGATTTTTTGGTGGTTATTATGTGGTTTTAGTGTGAGTTATTAGTGAGGTTATTCTGCATTTTATTGTGGCAATTCATTGGTATTGTTGCTCTGAACGGTGAGCGGAACTAGGCTAGATGTACATAACTTCTGAGTGGATTACAGGACACCCGTATTACGTGCAGCATTGTCCTATAAGGTTTGTGACCAAGTAGCTGAAGAGCAGGAGTGTCGGTATGACTATTATCTGATAGTAAGGTGGGTAACTATAAGCGTTACACCTACCCTAAGTAGGTGATAGAGATAAGGTAAAAAATAAGATGAGTGGGGATACCTGTAGATAAACAACACAGGAACTAACTCATGAAAGAATCAACTTACCATGGACTAACTATTCAAGGTTCGCAGGAAGAAAATAACATGCTCTATCTCGATAGATTGCTTACTACAATGAACAGTGCGCTTGAAGAATACACGCGAGTGTACGCTATTCGAATTGATCTCAGATTGCCAGTCGATGATAGTTTCTTTGATTGTCTTAGCCGAGATGAAATTGTTAGTTATAACCTTAGACGAACAAACTTGATGAAACGCTTTACAGAGTCTTTAAGCGCCAGAATTGAAGCTCAGGCGCGAAAGATACGTGGAGAGCGAAAAAGAGTACATTCCTGTAATGTCAGGTATGCTTGGGTAAGAGAGCGTGATACATCATGTAACGATCATTACCATTTAGTTCTGTTTCTCAATAAAGAGCGCTTTTGCAAGGCAGGTGACTACTCAGGGCAAGATAGCTTAGCCGCTTTAGTGATAAAATCCTGGGCGAGTGCGCTTGGCTGTGCAGCCGAAGATGTTTGTCGTTTGGTCTACTTCCCGAGAAATCATGGTTATCACCTGGATTCAAACCACAAAGATTTTTCTTATTGGTACAGTAAGCTGTTTTATCGAATTAGCTATCTAGCAAAGAAGAGAACTAAGCGCTATGGCGAGGGGCATCGTTGCTTTGGCTGTAGCACTAGGTAACCTCGACTAAGAGATTAAAAAAGGGGAGAGAATCCCCTTATCCTTTGTGACGATCCCTCAAGTCCCACACGCGCCATTGACTCGCTTGAATGTGCAAAAGAGCGTCACGTTTAAGCTGAGTCAAGGTGAAGGTATTTGAGAAGATGTCACCACTTAGGCAGTGGCTACAGAACTGATGGCAGTTTTCATTTAACAGGGAATAGTCTGTTTGTACATCAAGCATAGCGCCTGCTATTTGAACAGTAGACTCATTGCCAACGGCTCTACCTTGGGCGTTGCAACTGACGTAAATTGAAAGGGCTGTGGTATCTGCTAGAAACTGACGAATTGATGCAGCTTCGATAAGGCCTTTGCCATTACGATGGATGATACGTCCATTTCCCATGTACACACCTGAATGCTCAGCATATCCAAATGCGAGATCGCAATACACAATGCTCCCCCTTACTGGACCGTCGGTTTTCCAGAATAAATTTTGGATTAAACTTTTCGATAAGCTGCCTACAACAAAGCTCCCTATTGCGTGATATGGATTCATGTTATTTACCTCTCAAATGTGATGATAACGAAACTCAAAAGGGCTCTGAGCTTAATGTTAATAAGGGATTAGCGGTCCCGCCCCCTGAGTAAATGATTAGGTTTAAAGTTCAAGAGAAACAAAGTCTTTATCGACTTCATCTTGAGTGATTCCTATATAGCGAAGTGTGACTCCCTCAGATGTGTGACGAAGCATTTTCATGACACGTCCTATATCTTTTGTGGATTGATAGAGAAAGTAACCTCGCGTCTTTCTCATCGAGTGAGTACCTAAAGCGATATTCAGTTCTTGGCCTACTTGCTGAAACGCCATTGACACGGCGCGTCGTGAGATTGGCTGGGGTGGTTTGTTTTTCAACTGTTGGCATCGGTGGGATTGAAACAAATAGATGTGGTCGGGATGTTGCTCTCTCAACCTAGCAATATGCTGCTGCGCTTTGGTATTGAGTTGAATGTTGGCGAGCTTTCCGGTTTTACTCTCTCGAATAATGACTCGGTCGCCATGAATGTCTTCAAAGCGAATCGACAACAAATCAGAAATCCTCAGTGCTAGGTTTAATCCGATATGCCATACATCGGCCATTTGTGGATGACAACGAATACTCAATAAGTGACCAACCATACGTATGGTGTCATCGTCTTTAATTGCTTGGACTTCAGCCATAGTCTGCTTCCTTTTTTGTCTGTAGAAGGGTGTTTTGGGAAGCACAGAGCAGACGATATTAAAGAACCCTTATACAGCAAGGGATGGAAGCTTCCCGTTTTAACAATATGGGAAGCAGCCTCGTTTTGGCTCTGTGCTGGTGGTTGTGCTGAATGTTTGTGATATGAAGTGGAGCGGGACGGTTAGTGGATAGGGTTGCTACGAGTGATGATTAACTGTACTCAACCTGAACTTGGTCGTAGGCGTTCATTTCTACATAAGCTAGAAAGTTACACTCCCACATTTCATATAGCTCGGTTGTTTCTTGCAGGTACATACCAAGCCATCCGCTGAAACGAGCGAAAGCGACGTTGTTAGCAAAATCAAAAGCCAAGTCAGGAACGAGCTCTGGTGTACCGGTTCCCACATAAACAAGGTCAGTGATTTCAATAAGAGCGATATGGCTATCTTTGATATCTACCGTAATAGATACAGGGTGAAAGCCGCCGTCCTTCGGGTGGTAATTGGTATCTTGAAAACAGATGGTCATTTTTCCTCGGTAATTAACATCATCAATAGATCGTTTGATTAAGTCTTTCAGTTGATGTGAAGGCTTAGCTCGCTTGCACGCGAACATAGCCAGATTGGCTGCTTGATTCATAGGAACCTCTTTGAAATAAGTTAGGATTAACGAACGGATATGATGTTGATTGAGATAGCCGGTTGCGTGATGAGAGTGTGAGTGATGGCTTTAAGCCAGCTAGCAAGTAAGGTTTGAACTTCTGGCCGTTGTAAGTTGCACTGCTTAATCTCTGGGTGGTAGAACCAACACCCTGCGAAGTTGAAATACAGCGATAACTCTTTTTGTGGCTTACCAGTAACCATCACATCAAAGGTGGCAATAAAGCGAAGTTGCCAAGGTGTTTTGCTTGATGTTCGCTCTAATTGAATTTCGATTGGTTGAAAGCGACTATTTATATCTTTAGAGCGTATGTTTAACGCTACCCGCTCGACTGTATTGGGGATGACGTTTTCAGACATAAGTGCTTCAAGAAAACAATGCATGGGACTAACGAGTTCATCATTTACCCCAGAGATAGAAAACTTATTCATATCCACCCCTTTTCTGCAAATGACACATAATCCTCACCCACAACGATGTGGTCCAACACTCGGATATCCACCAGCTTGAGAGCATCTACTAAACGCTGTGTAATGCGTCTATCTGCTTGAGAGGGCTCAGCAATACCTGAAGGATGGTTATGAGCAAAAACGACGGCAGCAGCGTTATGGTTTAGTGCTGCTTTGAGTACTTCGCGTGGGTAAATAGAGGCAGCATCAATGGTGCCAAAGAACAACTCTTCAAAACTGATCAATTGATGTTGGTTATCAAGAAACATCACCGCAAACACTTCTCGGTCATGAGCTCCTAATTTGAGTTTTAAGTACTCTTTGACATTAGTTGGGTTAGTGAACGTGCCTTCACGTTTGTATTTTGCAGCCAGTGCGTCGGCTGCACGTTCTAGCAGTTCATTTAACTCTGAAGTTTTAAATGGGTAATCGTGTTGGTTGTTGGCGTTACGCATAAGAGCTCCTTGGGTTATCTGTTTGGTTATGCGTACTGATGAAATATATCTGAGAGCATTTTGAATCGGGGTGTGAAGGAGAGTATTTCCAGAGACAGGTAAAAAATAACTCTCTTGCCGTTGTTATGTAGCAATCGCAATAGAGCGACGAATGAACAATCAACACAATTAGCTGGTGCAAAGGATGTATCGGCTTTTCAGTCTCTGGAGAGTATAAAAATGAAAAAAGAAATTTATGTAGAAGCAGCCATCGTAGAGAAGCGAAGAGGACGACTCTCTGCTGGGGTAGGGCAGGTTGTATTCGATGACTATGAAAGAATAGCGGGTGAAGACTGGTTGTTCCTTGATAGCATCGTAGACCGTAATTACGCAGAGTTATCAGCACTTGCTTTTGGGCTAGAGCGTGCTTGTGATGGCGATATTATTTATTCAAGCAGTGACTATTGCGTTGATGGTTTTAATGACTGGCTTGATGGTTGGAAACGTCGAAATTGGCGTAAAGCAAATAAAAAGCCGATAGCTCATCAAGACCTTTGGGAGCTAGTGGATAAACGAAGTACAGATAAGCAAGTTGAGGTAAGAAAAGTCGCTGCTTGCTCCGCAGGAAAAGATGCCGCTTATAGATACGCTCTTGCAGCTGCGAATCGTCAATTGTAATGATAAGGAATCACTTGCTGGCATAGCCAGCAGGTGTTTTTTGTTGTTACTGGGTTTGAAGTTGGCATTGAACACCACAAGGTACAAAACGGTATTTTTCTACGTGCCAGGTAATCACATGGGAACCAATAACATAGGAGGACGTCCCATGAGATTTCTAAAGCTAAAAGAAGTAATGCAAAAGACCGCCCTTAGCCGTTCAGCGATTTACCGAAAAATGAATGAAGATCAATTTCCTCAGTCTATCAGTCTGGGGGGTAGGGCAGTAGCTTGGGTTGAAAGTGAAGTTGATGCGTGGATGGAGGAGTGTCTAGCTTTAAGGTAATTCAATGCCGCTTTGTTTTTAAGGTAGCCGTCACACTCTATCAGTCTTTTGTCATTTTTCAGCCAGTCCCTAAAGTCTATGATAATCAAGGCAAACCAGTAACTGAACAAGTGTCCCATCAGCCCTTGAACTTGACGTGAATCGCCTTACCAATGCCTGAATGTTCATATCATCAACTACTGAAAGTTACTTTCGAAAATACCCTTCTCCACCTTTACTTTAAAGTGGAGGCTTCTCGTGGTTTTGTCAAAGAAGAGCAACGAAATAAGATCATCATTAACTTCTTAAAGTCAAAGGTTAAACAAGCTAGGTATAGTGCGATTAAAAAGAGATTGAAGCTCGATAATCCTGAAGGCTTATCTGCTTGGGAGCAATTTTACGCACTAGCAACCTAATTGCATCTGAAAACCAGTACATTTGTTTGCGGAACAACCCTTTAAGCCATACATTCAAAGTATGGCAATACGGCATCACACACTTATCAATCAAAAAACAATTCAACATCATTTTAAACTATCAATAAGTCTGAATTATTATCCACAAATATATTAAATTTCAATAGAATATAATCAAAAGAACTTTATGGTGAGTGGTATTGTCAATGAGATTTATTTTCATTATATTCTAGGCCAGTCCTCATTTAAAAACCATGAAGTCATTACATGTTAAAACTCAAATCAAGTCATGCTGTACCGTGTCTGTTTAGCCTGACCTTTATACCCGTTTCTTTTGTTATGGCGGAATCGGCAATTGATGAAACCGTGGTTGTCACCGCAAACGCTGGCCAAAACACAAGTCTACTAGAAGCCCCTGCAACCTTGACCGTGATAGACGTTCAAGAGCAGAGTAAATATCAGATGACAGGGGACGTAGGCGATCTGCTTATTGACGCACCAGGCGTTAGCGTGTCGACCCAAGCAAATGGCTCTCGTGGTGTGCGAATTCGTGGTTTAAATAGTGACTACACGCAAGTGTTATTGAACAGCCGTCGATCTTATACCCGAGAAGCATTATGGCGTGGTAGCGACAATGCATTGAGCCTAACGCCAAGTATTGCTATCGATAATATCGAAGTGATTCGTGGCCCAATGTCCACTCTATATGGTGCCGATACCATGGGCGGTGTGGTCAATGTCATCACTCGTCAGCACAGTGGTACCGCAGAGGGTGCGATAAGCGTTGAAGGGCAATACAACCAAGGTGACAAGGGTGGTAGTGGACAAATTTATGGTCTGTATTTTTCAACCCCTATTACCGATGCTTTGGGTTATACCGTATATGGTAACTATTTAGACACCGACGAATCTTTTTATTCCGAACAGTCGAGCTTCACTAAACGTCGTGCGCAAGAAAATTACAATTTAGTGAACTCTTTTGATTATGCGCTGAACGACCAACACACGATTGACTTGGAAGTCCAACTGTCGAATGAGGATCAATCGGGGACGGCAATGTATCGTGGCCGCTCGTATGAACAAGAGCGTCAACTCCAAAGTTACACGTTAGGGTATGATTACCAATCGTATCTTGTGAGTGTCGATGCCCACCTCTACTACAGTGACTTTGATGTTAAATACGACACCCCAAGTTCAGACATCACCGAACAAAACTATGGCGGTGATGTACAAGCCGTTTTCTTTGTCGATGATCATACAATGACAGTGGGAGCCGAGGCTCGCAATGCCGAAATCGAAAACGTCGGCATTACAGGAGGCTCTACCGATAGAACCAGTACTGCTGTTTATCTTGAAACCAACTTAGCCGTTGCCGATTCGACCATACTGACACTCGGTGGACGTTTTGATCATGACTCCCTGTTTGACAGTGAATTTACTTATCGTGGATACATCACACAAGGTTTAACCGACAACTGGAGCTTAAAAGCCGGCGCTGGAACCGCATTCAAAGCACCGACCATGGCACAGATCTCACCGTCTTATACCGCGCCAGCCAGCGGCCCAGCTTGCCCTGATAGACCCGCGGCTTGTAACGTCTATGGCAACCAAGATCTCAAAGCAGAAACCGGCACCTTCAGTGAAATTGGCGCCTACTATGCCAACGAAGCCACCTCTGCTAACGCCACCGTATTCTATAACCGCGTTGACGACATTATTCAGCAAGTTGAAAGCTCCAATGGGAGCGACGGCTACTATACGTTTATCAATGTGGATAAAGCGACGCTCAAAGGCTTAGAGTTGTATGCCGAACACCAGTTCAAGCACGTTGGATTTGACGCTTCATATACTTACCTTGATGCGACAGACGACACAAGCGGCGAACGCCTTGTCGGCACCTCTGAACATGAAGCTTCAGTAAAAGCCAATTGGTATGTCACTTACGATACCGATCTGTTTGCAAGAGCCCATTACCGCAGTGAAGTACGTGGTGAGCTCGGTAACAATGATGTCTCTGACCCATACACAACCTTTGATATTGGCATGCGTCATACCCTAATGGAGGAACTGGAACTGAAACTCGGTGTCAACAACGTGATGGATGAAGATGTATCAAGCCCTGAGACTTATACCGAAGTCATTCAAGGCCGAACGTATTACGCTGGCTTGAATTACGCTTTCTAACCTGATGCCAAATACATTTTTTGATAAGTTAGAGCGATGGGGAAATAAACTTCCCCATCCTGTCTTCTTGTTTCTATGGTTGTCGTTGATAATCATAGTAACCTCATTCTTCACGTCCAACGCCCAAGTCTCTTACACACTGCCCGGTGGAAACATTGAACACGTCAACAACCTGTTGTCTTTAGAGGCGGTAAGAACTTGGCTCGGTGGCAGCGTCAAAGAGTTCATCAGCTTCCCACCATTAGGCGTCGTCATTATTGCCACCATTGGAATTGGCTTGGCGGACTCTTCTGGCCTCATCAGTTACTCCGTTCAGCGGTTAGTCAGTAAAACCGGCAAGTGGCAGCTGACAGTAAGCATCATGATCTTGGGCATTTTATCGAATGTCGTCGGTTCTGTAGGCTATATTGTACTCATCCCCTTGGCTTGTCGAGCATACCAAGCCGCCAATCGCCCGCCGCTTGCTGGGCTTGCCACCGCATTTGCGGGGGTAGCAGGGGGAACTCACGCCACCGTATTCTTAACCACTTATGACGTTGTGATTGCAGGCATCACGACCTCTGCTGCTCAACTGATTGATCCGACTATTATCGTCAGCCCTCTGGCTAACTATTTTTTTATGAGTGCCAGCGTATTCGCTCTCGTTTTAGTAGGCTCGTTTGTTTCGATTAATATCGTTGAAAAGCGTCAAAGTCGATTCGCATGCCATTATGCTACGCCTGAACAAAGGTTCACTGACAGCTATGATTTCGATAACAACAAAGCTGCCAATAATGACAAAGCCATGTGGGCCGCAGCCGTTGTATTCGTCATGGTTGCCGTGTTTGTTGTACTTTCAACCGTCCTACCCAACGGCTGGCTAGCCCCATACGAAGGCCAACCTTTAGGACGCAGCGAAGTGATGCGTGGACTACCTATTATTATTGCCGTTACATTTGGTTTAAGTGGATTAGCCTATGGCTACCTCTCTGGAAGCTTCAAGTGCGAGCGCGATCTGCTGAATGCTTGTCAAAAAAGCATGAGCCAACTTGGAGTGTTTTTACTGATCATCTTTGTTGCGTCGCAGATGATCTACCTCTTCAAGCTCAGCCAGTTGTCGGGTGTATTAGCCATGTCGATGAGTAGCTTAGTGACAGAGGTACAACTACATCCAGCAATAATTCTCTTATTGGTCGTTATTTTGTGTGCCTTTCTGAATATCTTTATGGGATCTCCGATTGTTCAATGGAGCATGATAGCGCCCGTATTGATCCCTTCATTGTTCTATGTCGGCATTCCACTAGAAGTGACACAGGCGGCGTTTCGGATTGGAGACTCAGTCACCAACATTATTAGCCCACTGTTTGGCTATCTCGGGTTAATTTTAGCGGCCGCACAAGATTACGATAAGGAGGCTAAATTAGGTACCCTGATGTCATTAATGTTGCCTTTTAGCTTGGCGTTTTTGTTGGTGTGGACGACCTTACTACTAGTTTGGGTATACGTATTGCAGTGGCCGATGGGGTTATAGACTTGACTAATTCTGTGTAAATCCATTGTTATATTGATGTGGGTGATGTGGATTGTAATAACCAACTGGAAAAGCAGGGGTAGACTCACTTGCTCGAGAAGTTTCAGACAAGTATCATGTCGCTACTGTAATGGAATTGTTATGTATAGGCGATTAGATTATGAGCTTTTTTAACAAAATTATTTTTATTTCTTTGACCACTCTATCTCTATTGGGTTGTAACAATAATGAACAACCGTCATACTGATCTGCACCAGTCAGACTGGTGCAGATCACTTGGTTTATATCCGTCACTTTCAGGTATTGGGTAAGCCTTGATAGCATCGAAAGATGTGACCAAGGCGCAGATGTGGTTTAGCTATTTGGGGAGTTTCGTAGTAGTGGTAATGGCTACAAAGATCGTACTGCCGCCGCGGCAATGATTCCTGCTGCGATTGCTGGTAGAGGTTTTTTGATGACGAACATGACGACAGCTGTAGAAAAGAGTGCAGCTCTAGCTCCGTTGTCACCTTCTACGGCAAGAGGTGTGAGAAGGGCGACTAATACAGAACCTGACATCGCTGTAATAAAACGTTGAACACGCTCGCTAATTGGAACAAATGACATGACATATACACCACCCCAGCGTGTAGCTAATGTGACCAATGCCATTGCAATGATTATCAATAAAGTACCACCAACATTTGTTTCAATACTCATGATTTCTTCTCCTTCCAACAAGCACCCAACACCCCACCAGAAATAGCACCAACAACAACATGGCTGTTTTCAGGTAAATACCAATATGCCAATATTGAAGATGCCGCTGCTGTGGCCCAAATAATAAAGATTCTTGAGTTTTTAGGCCCAACGACGACCATGGAAAGTAAAAAGCAGCCCATAACCATATCGAGCCCAAGCCCCACTGGATCTTGGATTACGCTGCCAAAGTAAATGCCAACCCAAGTGCCGATGATCCAAAATAACCAAAGTGCTAAACCACCGCCAACGAGCAATCCAAAACCGGGTTCCTTCCTTCCAAAGGCATGGAGTGCCATTGCCCAGTTTGCGTCCGAAGCTATCAACATCACACCATATCGTTTTGTCGGGGGGAGTTGACGTAACTAAGGATATAGCGTGGCCCCCATCAAAAGGTGGCGAGCATTGATCGCAAATACGGTAATAAGAACTGGAATAAGGGGGACTTCTGCTCCCCACATATCCAACGTAGCAAACTGTGAAGCACCTGCAAAAACAAGTGTGCTCATTAACATAGTTGGAAAAGAATTCAGTCCAGTTTGTACTGCAGCGACACCGAATGCGAAACCAAATACGATCACAAACATAGAGAGAGGCAAAAGTTGGGTGAAGCCGCTCCAGATGTCGGTACGTGTAAACTCGTGTAACTCAATCGAGGAGCGTTGAAGGTGTTGAGTGTTTTCTGTCATAGAGGTCCTAGCCAGTAGGCAAAAGAGCAGATCCATTGAAGGATCTTTGTTGTTATTTTTTAAGCCGCATGTTTAACATCAATTAGTTAGGCTTTCAAACGTTATGTCACAGATGAAAAAACATAAACGGTGGTGAAGATAGGATCTTGAAAGGGCTTTGTACGTAATTCAGGAGAAATAAACAAGCCCCTACGATCTGAACAGCTGTTTGGGGGATGGAAACTCAAAAATAATGCAGGCTTTCGTGATTAAGGCTCTAGTCACGAAAGCCGCATTTTCATAGACTAATTCACTTTTGAAAGTTTGAGATCTGAACTTTTCTTCTGGTTAAGTAAGATGCTAACTAATGCTAACATCGTAAAGACTAAGCTTGATAAAAATAGATTTTCTACGCCGAATTGAGAGATAAACCATCCCGCGATAACTGAGCCAAGAGTAATTCCTAAGTTAGAAAAAGACACAAAGAGGCTATTTGCAAATACTTTTGAATCACCTGCATTTTCCATTATCCATGTCTGGCTCACGATCAATCCTGCAGAATGCACTGCACCCCAAAACGCGACCATGCCGATCATAAAGTAGAATGAGAACCCCATGAAGTAAACAATTATGAAGGTAAGACCGAATATTATAGGGTACAGCATCACTGTTTTAAGAATATTTTTACTGAGTAGCTTACCAAAAATGAAGTTTCCAAAGATACCAAAGATACCAAACACCATCAGCATTGCACTAATCCACGTACCGTTCATATTCGTTACAGTACTTAAGTATTGAGTAATAAAACTGTACGAAGAAAACATCGCTGCAAAGATGAATATAACGGTGAATAATGACAACCACATTGATTTGCTGCGTAAGATAGTTACTTGAGAGCCGAATGACATTTTTTCCTTAACGGGAGCACTTTCCATCAAGAACATCACACTCACTAACGCAATGGCGCAAGCGGCTAAACCAAAGTAAAAGGCATAAGCGAGAGAATATTCTTCAGCAAGAAAAGCACTAATCGGAATACCAAAGACTAATCCTACGGCTACTCCACCAAAAACTTTAGCAGCGGCGTTGCTTTGTTCTTCAACTGGAACCATTGATGTGACAACCACTAAAGCGACAGAAAAGAATACAGCATGTACTAACGCCGGTAGAACGCGAAATATCATCATGGTTGTGTAATCTTGCGTCATAGCGTACACAAGGTTAGAGACAACGAATAGAGACAAAATGCCGACTAGAACATGCTTTCTATTCCATCCAGACATCATTAACGTAATAAAGGGGCCACTCACCGCGACGACAATAGCGTAGACACTGACTAATAGACCAGCTTCTTGTACATCAATATTGAAGTCTTTCATGACTTGTGGAAGGAGACCAATAATACCAAGCTCTGTCGTGATAACGCCAAAAACGGCTAAAGATAGAGCAAAGATAAACAAGCTTTGTTTTTTCATTGTTTCAACTCAAATTATTAATATGCGGTAATTACGTACCGTCGATATTGGTTGTTGTTAGAGCCCTAAGTCCAAGTGTTGGAAAAGTGGCACAAAAATGTTGTTTTTTATCCAATAAAAATGCCGTTTTCAATGTGATTGAATTCGGCAACGTATCAGAATTCGTATTATCAAAGGGTGGAGACTTTTTTCTTACCCGATGACATGTGCTTAGAACTGTGTTGTAGGCAACGTGTAAATGACGACTGGTTTCTCGCTTTCCATGGTTTTGTGCGGTCATTTCAATAATCCTATTTCGAATTCCTGGTTTGCAGGCCTCGTAACAATAATTCACTTGAAAGGTACGGCGGCAAGCAAGACAGCGAAATCGTTGATGGCCATTGGGGCCATAACCATGCTTTATGACACTGTCACTCTTATGACAGAAGCGGCAGTTGGGTTTATTCGTTGTCACATGGAACCTTAAATCTCACCAAAAGATATCTGTAGTCGTTTAAATTTAATTATCAACTTGGACAGCATAATAACGGATAAAATGAATTCAATTAAGTCTTAATGTTTATTAATAGATATTCCAATTGGGACTTAATGTGTTATTTAGAGGTATCGGTCGCCAAATCAGAAATAGAATGAAACTAGTTAAGTTATTGTTTTTAATGTTTTTTATATTCAATTTTTCTTTGGTGGCTGTTGGGAGGATTAGTGCGCGAAATGAAGGCGTTACTCTAATTTGTTAAGAAATGTCCTGTTGACTGCTCTGAAACATCATGACACATTTTGCGCCCTGCTTCGGTATGCCATTAACTTTAAGTGCATATCGACTTAACACGTTATGAGATGATTTAACTTTATGAAAAAATGGAAGAAAACACTTTTAGTCGCATCGGGCATTTTACTTTCCTCAATGGCTTTTGCGGGTAATGAGCAGAGTCAAGCGGACAGTGAGTTTCCAATTCCTTCTGGTTTTGAAAGCAGCTTTAAAGAAGTTAACGGAGTGAAGCTTCATTATGTAATTGGAGGGGAAGGGCCTTTATTGGTAATGGTCCATGGCTTTGCTCAGTCATGGTACGAATGGCACCAGTTAATGCCTAAATTAGCAGAAGATTACCAAGTTATTGCTATGGATCTTCCAGGTCTTGGTTTATCTGAGCCGCTAGACTCCACTTATACAGGGCAGGACGTATCACCTTATATCCATTCTTTAGCTAAGACCTTTAGCCCGGATGATAAATTCAATGTCATAGCTCATGATATTGGTGGCTGGGTCACATATCCTATGCTAGCTCAACATCAGAATGATATTGATAAGGTCGCTCTACTGGAGACCATCGTACCAAGCGACTTAATATACACGTTCCCAGCTTATACTCCTCAGGGAGAGTCGACCGCGTGGCACTTTAGCTTTTTCTCTGCGAAAAACGAATTGGCTGAATCACTTATATCAGGCAATGAAGATAAGTTTTTTAAGCACTTCATTCTTGAGCATGCAGAGAATAAGAATGCATTTTCAGATGAACTGTTCGGTATGTATGCGGAATCTTATAAAAAACCTCAAACTCTAAACGCTGCTTTTGAGTATTACAGAGCACTTCCTGAATCTGTGATTCAAAATGACAATCTATCAGAGAATAACTTGTTGAAAATGCCGATTCTGACGATATCAGGTAATGGTCAAGGCAGTTTAGGAGCGACTCAATTTAATCAAATGAAAGAATATGCTAATGATGTTCAAGGTCATGTGTTGGAGTCATGTGGTCACTGGTTGATGGAGGAGTGTCCAGTCCAGGTTGAAGATCTAGTTATTGATTTTTTTAACAAAAAATAACTTACAAAACGAGAGCTAAGTTTTGTTGACAATGCAGTCTTGATTACTGTCGTAGATTGCCTATCATTGTTAATTCGTACCCTAGAGCCACTCTAGGGTATTTTTATATTTGAACTGCTTATAATTTGTACTCGGTTATGTAGCAATATAACGAGAACTCTTTATCCGTTGTCTATCTCAGAATGTACCCAGCGAGAAAACGCTTGGAACTTCGCTCTGGTTTCCATTCCTTTAGGGCAAACCAAATCGTAGCCTTTTCCTGATTCAATATGTGGAAATGGCGCGACTAACTTACCCGCTTGAATTAAAGGCAGCGCAAATTCTAATCGAGCAAGAAACACACCGAGTGATAATTCCGCTGCTTCCATCGCCAGTCTGTTATCACTATAGAAATCACATCGCTTTTCGCAGTCGATGCCTACACTTATCTCATCTAACCAATACTGCCACGCACTTGTATCCCCTCTATGGATAAAATTAACGTCTGATAGAGTATTGATTCCATTGTTAAGACAATGCTCCTCGGCGTAGTCAGCACTGCACACAGGTGTTCTCTTTCCAGAAAATAAACGCTCACTGTAGTGATTTGGGTATTCTCCTTTACTATAAAAAATAGCTACATCGTATGGCTCAAATTCAAAATCAGATTGGTTTTGTTTGGTTTGCAGCTTGATGCTTAAGTGTGGGTATTGCTGACGAAGTGAGGGGAGTCTCGGGATCAGCCAAGCAGAGGCGAAATAAGGTGATGTGGCTATATGTAAGCTACCAGTCAGCTCTCCGGTTTGAATGTCAGAGAGGGTGGAAAATATGGACTCAAATGATGAGTTTAAAACACTCAGAACTCTTTGCCCCTCTGGGGTGAGCTCTAGCTTTCGGGTCTTTCGAATAAACAGATTGAATTGAAGCTGTATTTCCAGTTTTTTTATTCTCTGACTGACTCCGCTTTGAGTAATAAAGAGCTCCTCTGCTGCTTGGGTAAAACTCAAGTGGCGCGCTGCAACGCTAAAAGTATGAAGAAGAGAAAGCTGTTGTTGTTGATTGGTCACTAAGTTCATGCATTACTCTAGTTAATTTATATTGAAGTTTTGTTCGTTTGTCAGAAGCTTTTAGCTATTATAGAGTAATTTTTGTAATGGGTCATGGGCGAAGTGTTAAATTTTACTCAATCAACAAACGCAAAGTTGTTGTGTGAGATGTTTAAAATAGACGTCGGGTCTTATAGATACGTTACAAGAATTGATTATTTATAAATTGGACAAGATACGATGAAACTTATATTAAACGCTGATGATTTCGGTCTGACGGAATCTGTAAACTTGGGTATCGCTGATTGTTTTCGCGCCGGGACCGTAAAATCGACCACCATAATGATGAACCAACCTGGTGTATCTCACGCGTCACAACTCTATCAGCGTGGTCTTATTCATGAAGTTGGACTGCATTTTACAGTGACATCAGGTAAATCAATATCGTCCCCTAAATTAATTCCAACACTGGTTGACGAGAATGGTCATTTTTTTGATAGAAAGGCCCTGTTTAATAAATCTGATGTGTCTTCTGATGAAGTCTTTAGAGAGTGTATGGCGCAATATCAAGCGGCTTTAGACGCGGGATTTAATATTAATCATATCGATAGCCACCATTTTGCTGGTGCCTACCGTCCTCTTAAGATAGGTTTCACGCAGGCAGCGAATGAAATAGGTCTTCCAGTTAGGCGTATTGATAGCTTTATACAGGGTCAAAGTTTACTGTCGGTTCCTACCCCAGATGCGTTTGATATGGGCTTTCATGCTGAAGGTGTCAATATTGAATACCTCAAAGCAGTATTGCTGGCTTATCAAGACAGCATGCCTAACAGTACGATTGAATTAATGTGCCACCCAGCAAGGACGCTAACTGAAGAGCTAGAGGAAATCTCTAGCTATGCTCATGCTCGTGTTGAAGAGTGGAAGATTTTAACCAGCGATGAGTTTTCTCTCTGGCTAAGAAAAAATGGTATTGAATGCGTTGGTTTCGATGCGCTTCATGCTTAAGTCCGCGAGGTAATCTTCGTAGCGACAAGATAAACCATCTGCCTTGTTAGGTCGTTAAAACAGTTCCTTTCGGTTCAATAAGTCAACACAATAATAAAGGGTGACATTGTGGTAAATCCTACCGTACTTTCCCAAGTTAATATCTATCCAGTCAAATCCATTGGCGGGCTTTCTCTCTCTTCTTCATGGGTCGAAAAGCAAGGCCTTGTTTTTGATCGTCGCTTTATGTTGGCGTTAACTGGTGATGATGTCTCCGCCTCGGCTAAATACCCAACCATGGTGACGGCGCGCCAGTATCCAAATATGGTGAAGGTGAGTTCTAGTCTAATGCCAACCGGTGTCATTTTTTCTTACCCTGGGCTGGCGGCACTAAAATTACACTACTCTACCTTCAAAATGCAGGCGACAGATGCCAGTGTTTGGAGGGACAGCTTTTCAGCCTACACAACAACCGATGAAGCGAATGACTGGTTTAGCCAAGTAATTGGGAAGCGAGTTGAGTTACTGTTTACTGGCGAGCAATCTAAGCGTGTGAAAGAAAATCTTGGTCATAATGTGAGCTTTGCCGACGGATTTCCTGTTTTGCTTATTAGCTCTGGCTCATTAGCGGAGCTAAATAGACGCAGCAGCGAAGTTCACACCATGGAACAGTTTCGTACCAACCTGGTGGTGCAATCAGACGAACCTTTTATCGAAGACTCATGGAAGCGTATCAAAATAGGTGATGTCGAATTTGAAATTGTAGAGCCGTGTGAGCGGTGCATTTTAACGACACTTGATCTGGAAAATGGAGAGTTTAGGAACAGTAAAGAGCCATTGACGACCTTTTCGCGCTTTAGAGCCAACGAGCAAGGCAAAATATTTTTCGGGCAAAACCTTGTAGCGAAAAACGAAGGTGTTGTCTCCATCAATGATGCTATCGAAGTACTTGAGTATAAATCCAAGGAGTTTTATGAAGATCTCGATGCCAAAAAACAAGAGTTGATTTGCGTTGAAAGAGAATCAGTGGCAAGAAGTTTCGAGACATTTTGGTTTGAGCCCAAAAGCGGCATGGTGCCTGAGTATAAAGCGGGGCAACATCTTCCTATTGAGCTCATGATTAATGGCAAACTGACCAAACGAATGTATACGCTGTCATCTAGCCCCTCTCGGCCAGAACGTTTGTCGATTTCAGTGAAACGAGTCCATGGTGGTGAAGTTTCCAACTGGTTGTTCAACCACTTACAAGTTGGCCATACCATTATTGCGGATCAACCCAAAGGCACTTTTCATATTACTAAAGAATCGAATGAGCCGCTGTTGCTGCTTTCTGCCGGTAGCGGTGTGACGCCCATGATCGCTATGCTTCGGTATTTGACAGACCAACGAGACACGCGTGATATTGCGTTTTATCATCAATGTTTGACGAAAGCGGATATTCCATTCATGGAAGAGCTCCTTATGCTAGAAAAACAACACGCCAATGTCACTGTGACTCTAGCCCTTAGCGAGCCATCAACTGATTGGCTAGGCGAAAAGGGGCATTTTAGTCGTACTCATTTAAATCAAATTTCAGAGTTTCACAAACGTCAAGTTTTTGTATGTGGTCCTAGTGGTTTCATGGAGAGTGTAAAGCGCTTGATGATAGAGAGTGGGCTGCCCGAAGAACAGTACCATCAAGAGACATTTGGCGTTGCAAGAGTGGCGGACGGGAGCGAGAAAAGGGTTCAAATCAACCTTGATGGTGTCGTGTTTGAAGGAAGCAACCAGCGCACCGTTCTGGAGCAAGCTGAAGCAGCAGGGCTTTCTATTTCGAATAACTGCAGAGCTGGTTTCTGCGGCGCCTGCAAAGTCACTGTGAAATCAGGAGAGGTTTACCAGCCCGATGCCCCAGGAATTGAAGACAGTGATAAGGCGAAAGGAATGGCCCTAGCTTGCTGCGCGATACCTAAGACAAATGTAAATATTGTTAGCTAGTATGTAGGTTTTATGATGATTGAGGCCACTATCAAACTTTGATAGTGGCCTCAATATCGTTGATCTAACTAAAAACAATGACACCTAAAATATCTGATTTACTCTTATTTTAGGTAGAATGTAAGGCGTTTTTATCTAGATAAAAATGATCGCTCCTTTCCTAATGCTCTTATCTAAGTAGCTAGCTCGAGTCACAGGAGCACCCCGTTACTGATAAAATCAGTAGGGCGACGATTAAAGGTGAGCGATAAATCGAATGACTCGAACTTGGATGTTAATTCTAGTAACTTGGGCAAAATTGCTTAACTTCGCTACGATAACCAAGTGACAAACTTCTATAAGCTGACTTTGTATTTACAATTAGTTCCTATAGGGACTTTTTGATTTTAACTTTAAGGACTTAATAATTGAGATTTAATCGGTTATGATGCAGACATTAAAAAGATGATTCACATTGACTACTTTTAATTAAGGCAAACATAATGAACAACTTAAATAGATTTAAAGGTAAGGTTGCATTTATCCAAGGCGGCAGTCGCGGTATTGGTGCTGCGATTGTTGAGAGATTGGCTTTAGAGGGCGCGTCTGTTGCTTTTACGTTTGTGTCATCCCAGGGTAAAGCAAAAGACCTTGCTGATAGCTTAATTTCAAAAGGTGGTAAAGTTATCGCGATAAAAGCGGATAGCACGAAGCCGGAAGATATCAGAAATGCAATCAGTGAAACCATCAAGCAACTTGGTAAGATTGATGTTGTCGTAAACAATTCAGGTACGCTTATCTGGGATAATATAGAAAATTTGACGATGGATGATTGGGACAAGACCATCAATACTAACGTACGAAGTGTATTTGTAGCTATTCATGAAGCCTCGAAGCATATGAATAATCATGGCAGAATAATTAATATCAGTAGTACTAATGCTCAGCGTATTCCTTTTGCTGGCGGTTCTATATATGGAATGAGCAAGTCTGCACTAACCGGATTGGCCAAAGGTCTCTCTCGCGATCTCGGCCCTAGAGGTATTACGGTCAACAACATTTTACCTGGTCCGGTCGATACTGACTTAAACCCAGACAATGGCGATACTTCAGAGCCTGTAAAAGCTATCGGTGCACTTGGTCGTTATGGTCAAGTGGAGGAGATTGCTAGCTTAGTAGCATTCGTCGCTAGCTCAGAAGCGGGTTACATCACTGGTGCTGATTTGATGATCGACGGTGGCTTTTCCGCTTAATAAAAATATGTGGTCGAGTAACTCGTTACTATCAGTCTAACTTCATGTAATCATCAATACGTGATGAGTAAATATAAGTATGATGATTGGCCTATTTCATAGGTCAGTCATTTAGAAGCTATTGGTTTTAATCTGCTCCAGTAGGAGAGACCCCCGCATTAACCGATACCTTACTTTAGAGTTTTTCGAGGATGGTGGTGGCTCTTTGTCCAGTTTCTAGTTCTTCTGCCCATTCGATTAGCTGCCGTTTGAGCTTGGCAGCATCTGCTGCTAGCTCCTCGCTCTTGCTGATTAGTTTAGAGTCTTCCTTCGAATTCTTTCACCAAGCGTCGATTTGATATTCATGTAAATAAAGCTGTCTTGTTGCCACAGCCCTTCTCACTTTCTCTGCTAGTTTTGTTGCATCTCCTTTTAATTTAAGGATTCTAGTTTCCTTAGACGTCGTTGTTTAAGTCGTTAGTGATCACTTAATTCAGTGTCTAGGAATATTGGTGTAGACCTCCCAGGTTACTCTAACTTTTTATAGTCGAACGATGGCCGTTATAGACCACTACAGTGATGTTAAGTATGGTATTAAAGGTGTTAGAGTTTCTCTGAACGTTCTTTATTACTCTAAGTCTATGATACGACAGCGTATGGAGAGTGTGCTTACGGCTGCCGCAGAAGATAAGCTTCGAATAAAATCGAGTGCTTTTGTTAAATCTTGAGTTTCAATTTTTAATTTATTATCAATTCGACCATCGTTAGTCATGTCTGTGTTTACGACACTTGGGCATAAACAACAAACTTTTACACCAAATGGGAGAAGCTCATGATAGAGCGACTCGCTATAACTGACAATGGCCGCTTTTGAAGCTGCATAAGCGGCTATTTTGGGGACTGGCGTCAAACCTGCAGTGGAACCGATGTTATATATTTCTCCAAACCTTTGTTTTTTCATTTGTTCTGCAACGATATTACAAGCAGTGATGGTAGACAGTAGGTTTACATTCATTAATTCAGAAAGTTTGACTAAAGGTAGTTTAGTGTTGCCTGCTGCCAAAATACCAGCGCTATTGACCATGACCTCAATGTTTTTATTTTTTTTGATGATTGATGTGATTGTTGCTTCTACCTCGGACGGGACGTTGAAATCGATAGGCACTACTTCTACGTTGCACGATGGAAAGAGTGTGTTTATTTCTACTTTTGCCTGTTCAAGATTCAGCTTATTCAAGGACATTAAAATTAAAGAGTATCCTTCCTGAGCGAAATAGTGAGAAATTTTTTTCCCGATACCGCGGCTAGATCCTGTAATTATGGCAACTTTAGTCATGGTGAGCTCCTAATTTAACGTATGAGACGTTGTTGAAGTAACGTATCTAAGATTTTCTTGAATACGAACATATCTCATAAAAAATAGATAGTAGTGCAAATTTTTGCATATAATAAACAGTTGGAGGTTATGTGTCACATTCTTAATGACTTGAGAGGGTAATGGTTGTTACTTATAAGTATGTAGAGGGACAGTCTTAAACCAATCTATTATTTCCGACTTAGTCATATGCTTGGTTTGTTCAATCACTACTTTTGTGAGGTGTGGTGCAAGCTTTTCGATAAAATCATACATGTATGTCTGCAAATACACGTTTTTACCAAAACAAAGCCATGCGTAACAATCGGGAAAAAATCCTTCTAATGAGCGTACGGTAAAAGAATCATCTATTGAGTGGGCAGCAACTGACGCTATGATACCAATACCGACCCCTTTACTGACATATTCTTTTATTACCTCTACATCCATTGCTGTGACAATATAATCTGGGGTTAGGCCTAGTTGAGAAAACGTATTGTCTATAGCGATTCGCCCTGTTGATTTTAATTCATAGCTAATGAGTTTTTCTTTTGCTATTTGTTCAAGGGTTAATGTGTGTGTCTTTGATAGTGGATGTTCAGAAGGGATAATTAAGCTCAATGACCACTTGTAAACTGGGAGTACCGTTAGGCCTGTCATCTCTTCAATATCCTGAGCCACAATCGCAATATCACCGGGTCCAGCCGGCAAGGAATTATTAAGATGACTTGGTTCGATTGTCGACATGTGCAGAGACACATTTGGGTAGCTTGTCAGTAAGTAACGGACGCTTTTAGGTAGTATGAAATTTGCAATGGCGTTAGTTGTAAAGATATTGAGTTTCCCTTTTTTTGGGGATGTAACTTCGGATGAAATAGCCTTGATTCTA
Source organism: Vibrio sp. 10N.261.52.C11 (assembly GCF_041471405.1). Classification (NCBI taxonomy): domain Bacteria; kingdom Pseudomonadati; phylum Pseudomonadota; class Gammaproteobacteria; order Vibrionales; family Vibrionaceae; genus Vibrio; species Vibrio sp. 10N.261.52.C11. Next base: position 8,359 of record NZ_JBFROI010000103.1, on the reverse strand, counting down.
TCCTCAATCTCTAAGATTTTAATGGCTTCGTTTAGGATTTCCTTACCGACATTTGTAGGACCAGATAAGTGTTTACCTTGTCGATCAAAAATTTTCACGCCCAGTTCATCCTCTAAAAGTGAAACTTGTTTACTGATACCGGGCTGAGACGTATATAGCTGATGTGATGTAAGAGATATGTTATACCCATTTTTTTTTATTTCATTAATGTAACGAAGTTGCTGTAGTTTCATTTTCTGCTCCTTGTTATATATGGTTTTATAGCGTGAACTCTAGCTGAAGGGGTGTATTAATTAAAAAATAGGTATTAGGCGCAACGCCACTGTAAGTTTTTTTAAAAGTAAAATTAAGTTAAAAAATAAAAGTGTCTTTTTATAAATCATTCACTTAATTTAAAGTTAAAACCAGGAAAAATATTCAACTTTAAGGCGTCACCTTTTTCAGTCATCATTAATCATTTTTTCTTGTTAGTTGGAAGTGTAACTTCTGTTCTAGATAATCTATTGTGAGCTCTGATTACTTTGTATAATGTAAAAGATATTTCTATTGTTTGATATTTTTTAAACATTTTTCATGATGTTAAGTCATCTCGCTACGTAATAAAATTGGGAGCTGAATTGTAATGGTATATACCGTTTTCTTTGAGGAATGTGTCATATTTCCTCCCATTTGGCAAGGCGGTTTTTATGTAAAATTAAAATACTATCTAATTTTTTTGTACCACTTCTCTACCAGGGTACTTCAGTTTAAAATATAACAAATCAATATAAAACAGGTGCTTAGGTTGGGTGTACTTGTCTGACTTTGTTATTAATGATTAAGTCCTGCGGGGACTGTGTGTTTATTTCTATGTGGTCTTAATTGACGGTTAGATTTGAACTATGATGCCTGCTCTTTAAACAATTCTTTGAAATAAAAGATAAATGGTAGTAAGGGTACTAGTAATGATTTTATGGGAGTGAGAATGAAAGTGGTAACCGAAAAAATATCTAGACAAATTTGTAATGAAAATTTTTCTTATAACTCTGTGTTGATATTTTAAACTGGTTTTAATAAAAATTGCTAATTTAAATAAGGTATTAAAAAATATAAGCCAGGTTGGTTTTTTATTTGCAATGCATTGCGTGAATGGTTTATATACCTATAGATTTAATGGGTGAGAATCAGTCAGTCACTCATTTATTAATTTAATTAAGATGAATTGGCATGCGTGGACTATTTAGATTTTCTAAGTGGCACTTATTTTTAATGTTTTAGTTCGTTCGATTGATAACGATCCAATAAAACAATAAATTAAAAAACTAGTATTTTCTTGAACGCAGCGCCGTAAAAAAGGCCATATTAATCATGACGTGTTTCTATTTTTCATTAAAGTGCCACATTAAAACCTTGCCAGCAGAAACCAAAGGTATTATAGCATCTATTCTTTGTTCATTTTTGTTTGCATTCATACCTGTATATGTCCAGTTTCAACCACCACTGCCCCCAAGTGAGATTACAGGGGGGGAAAGCCATTGGTTAGCAGTGCAGCGTATACTGTGGAGTACAATGTTACTCTGCTTATTATTATTTATCTCCAAAAGAACTCACCTACTACTGCAAGCTTTAAAGGTGTGGAAAATGTGGCCCAAATACTGTGTTTCAGCACTTTTGGTTGCACCGCAATACTGGTTGTTTGTTTGGGCGCCTGTGAATGGAGAGACTTTGTCTCTTGCATTAGGCTATTTTACGATGCCAATCGTAATGGTTTTAATTGGTCGATTGGTATATCGAGAAACGTTGTCTTTTTATCAAAAGCTAGCGTGTTATCTCGCACTGTCGGGTACGCTTTATACGTATGCTTTATCCGACGGAATCTCTTGGGTGGTACTAGTGATAGCTTTGGGTTACCCAGCTTATTTTATGCACCGAAAAACAATACCATTAGCTACCGATATTGGATTGGCTGTAGATCACCTATTCCTTATGCCATTGGCTTTGTTCGGTTTTTTCTTGCTCTATCCATTAGACTTTTCTTTATCTCTTTCTGTCGGTAATTATGCATATTATGCTGGCTTAGGTATCGTATCTGTAATACCTATGCTTTGCTATCTGTACGCTTACTCTAAATTGTCAGTTTCTGTCTTTGGGTTGCTTGGTTACGTTGAGCCTGCTTTTATTTTTGTTGTTGGGTTATTGATTGGTGACGCTATTACAGTACAAGAAATACCAACTTATTTGTTGATTACGTTATCACTGTTCGCACTCGTATTAGATGGGATTAAAAGGTTTAGGTAAACTAGATTAGTAAAATTTGGGTACGAGTTAATAAGATCTATACCCGTGATCATTGAAGATGCTTGATTTTAGCCAAAATGAGGATCATGCTAGGTGACATGAAAATAACTCTATCCAATGAACAAAAGCTTACGCTGATTAACCAACATGATACAACTCGTGATGATCGAGTTCGCGACCGTATCAAAGCTGTTATTCATGCCAGTAACGGGTGGAGTCCTGAAGAAATTGCCGATGCACTACTTATCCATGAAACAACGGTTAGACAGCATCTCAAAGATTACTCGCTATCGAACAAGCTCAAGCCTGAAAACGGTGGCTCAAAAAACTACCTATCTCAGCAGCAAACCCAAAGTTTAATCACACACCTAACCGTGCACATCTATCATCATACGCGTGAGATTGTTGCTCATGTTTTCACAGTTTATCGAGTGCAATATAGTGTTGCAGGGATGAACAAGTGGCTTCACCAAAATGGTTTCAGCTACAAGATGCCCAAAGGCGTACCTCATAAATTCGATGAAACCAAACAGAAAGCTTTTATTGAGGCTTATGAAGCGCTCAAAGCAAGCTGTAGTAAAGATGAATCGATTTTATTCATTGATGCCGTCCATCCTACTCAAGCAACCAAAATATCACATGGTTGGATACGAACAGGGCATGATAAAGCCGTTGAAACAACGGGAAGTCGAAGTCGTCTCAACCTCATTGGTGCTTTGAATCTTAACGACATTGGCGGCACTATTATTAATGATTACGAGACCATAAACAGTGAAAGCATCGTTCGATTTTTCTGCCAAATTAGAGAACGTTATCCATTGGAACACAAGCTCCACATTATCTTAGATGGTGCGGGGTACCATCGTAGTGATTTAGTCAGAAATGCTGCTTTTGTCTTGAATATTAAGCTTCACTACCTTCCACCTTATAGTCCAAATCTAAATCCAATCGAGCGGCTTTGGAAGGTGATGAACGAATATTCAAGGAACAACGTTTATTTAAAAACTAAACGGGAATTCAGAGAAGCAATCGAGAATTTTGCACCGTGACTCTTCCAGAGATCGCAAGCTCTTTGACGTCTCGAATAAATGATAATTTTCAGGTGTTCAAGCCAGCATCTTCAAGTTGATTGGGTATAGTACCTGGTTACTCAACGACTAACCGAAGCTGTTTGATGATTGGTTTCATAATAAAAATTCGAAATAGGTGAACTAATTGATATCAAACAATAATATTTGAATTAGTGGCTGGTTTATTATCTATTTAACTTATTTAAGGGAATATATGAGATTAGATAAGGGGGCTCTAGGTTTAAACCGATTCGAAAAATTAGGAGAGAACTTAGAGGTGTCTTGCTGTCCTTATGGATTTTTCCGTCGCTTACAAATTAGCACTTTTTATCATATTGATGATAGGGTTTTTCTATTTCAGTCAATGGTTAGATTTTAGTTTGGTATTCATTGCGACCGTATTAGTCCAGTATCAGAAATGTTTAATACCGCCATAGAAGCACTATGTGACTTTGTTGAATTAAATCAAAATATTAAAATAGGTCGAATCAAAGATGTTTCTTCTGCCGCAGTAGGTGTAAGTATATTTGTATCGTTTATAATAATCGAAGTATGTCGAGTTTTTTCTAGAGTTGTTTGATTGACATGGGCAATAACGTTTCACTCGATAGATTTTTAATTTTCAGAATTTACATTATCGCGGTTGAGTGTTTAAGAATAATAATGTGCATGATAACAAGAATAGGTTCTTGCCTGACCGCCGATAACGGTAGTGAGTTTGCGAACCACAAAGAGATAGCAACAGCATTAGACGCTGAATTTAACTTTGCTCATCTATGCGGTTCATTGGAGCGTGGATCCAATGAAAATACAAATGGACTCCTTTGTCAGTATGTTCCGAAAGGGAAAAACATAAGAGAAGTTGGCGATGATGTTATCTTGTTTGCTATAGCGAGGATTAACTATAGGCCGGAGAAGTGTTTGGGTTTTAAGCAACTTGCGGTTATATTCAAAGAAATTTGCATGGCTGCTTAAATGGCGAAGTGTCGCACTTAGGACTTGAATACGGGCTATTATTTTTGTCATAAAAACTAATGCCCTAATTCATGTAGCCCCCTAACTACTAAAATCAGATTTCTGCTAAGGGGGTATTTACACTTGTCGGTACAAAAAGCTCAAATATTTGTTGTTCCACCCTGCTTATCGGTGGAGGAACGTTCGTACTAAGAGAAAGTAACATCGATACATATTGAAAGATAGTAAATAGCTTTTCGTTATTTCTACAGCTATAGACGATTAACAACTTATCACTATCACTATCTATTGAACGTCATTCTTCTGATTGTCGAAAGCGAAATCTAATAACTTTCTTATGTAAGGCGCACCTACTTTAGAGCCGCCATTACCATTTTCAATTACGACCGTTGCGATATACTGTGGGTACTCGTACGGTGCAAATGCAGTATATAGCGCTTGGTCATGTAAGCTCCTCGCAAGTTTTTTAGAGTTATAAACCTGGCCTTTCGCAAGATTGAAGACTTGTGCAGTTCCGGATTTACCACCACTTATATATTCTACATGCTTGAAAGCATTTCTAGCGCTACCACGGCTACCATGGTTTACCAGACGCATTGCGTTAAGTGGAATATCCCAAACTTTATTTGACACTTCCTTCATGACTCTTATCGGTGCCTGTACAATTATCTTTTGTGTACTAAAACTTTCTCCATGGTTTAACGTTGCTTTAAGTAAATGTGGAGCTGTAACCTGGCCACGATTAACCAAGATGGATGTAGCTTTCGCAAGCTGAAGAGGAGTGGAGGTCCAGTAACCTTGACCAATTCCTACTGGAATAGTGTCTCCTTGATACCATGGGATACGATAACGATCCAGTTTCCATTCTCGAGTCGGGAGGTTAGCGGTACTTTCTTCATAAAGGTCGATTCCTGTCGGTTCACCAAAACCAAACCGTTTCATCCAAGAAGATATTCGGTCTATACCTAAATCAAATGCTGTTTGGTAAAAGAATGAATTGACTGATTCTTCTATAGCTTCGGTAACGTTTACTGGACCGTGCCCCCACCTGTTCCAGTCTCGCCACACTTTCGAGTTTGGTGCAGATCCCGGGATTTTCCATTTACCATGATTATCGCGAATCGTGTTGTTAGAAATTACACGTTCTTGCAAACCAGCGATGGCCATAAAAGGTTTTATTGTTGAAGCTGGAGGGTAAACGCCTAATGTAGCTCGGTTAATCAATGGACGGGCAGGGTCATCTAATAATTTTTGGTAGTTTTTATTAGATATCCCATCGACAAAAAGATTTGGGTCATAGCTAGGAGCTGATGCCATCGCTAATACGCTGTTGTCTTTTGAGTCTAGTAGGATGGCACTACCTGTATGCGGAGCTAGTTGATGAAATAAGTAATTTTGTAGTTCCAAGTCGATGTTTAGAACGATATCTTTACCTGGTAATGCCGGTATGTATTTAATTGTTCTAACGATGCGGCCTTGGCTCGTGACTTCTACTTCTCTGTACCCTTTTTTACCGTGAAGTAAATGTTCATAATATAGTTCGACACCAAGTTTCCCAATCACTTTAGTTGCTTGATAGTTAGCCACTACACCTTTTTTATCCAGTTTTATCAATTCGTTATTGTTAATCCTTCCCACATAACCTAACACATGAGTAAGGACTTCACCATGAGGATAAAAGCGTTTTTTTCTGGCTTCGATAGATAAACCGGGAAATTGATATTTACGAACCGAAAACTTCGCGACCTCTGTTTCATTCATGTTTTCTAAGAGCGTCACCGATTCAAAGGAACGTTTGTTGTTTAAGCGGTGTTTGAAGTTATTGATTTTTTTTGTATCTAGGACTATGAATTTGCTAAGCCTTTGTAGCATCAATTCTACATCAACTGTTTGCTCTGGAATCAATGTCAAAGTATATGTGATCTTATTTTCGGCAAGTAAAGAACCGTTTCGATCATATATTAATCCACGTGTAGGAGCAATAGGAAGTAATTTTATTCTGTTACCATCAGCTAATGCTTTATAACGTTCAAAATTTATCACTTGGAGCCTGTATAAATTCCCAATTAAGATTAAAGTGAGAAAGATTATTCCAGAATATACAACAATTATTCTGGTCCTGAAAATACTAATTTCTCTTTTATGATCACGAAGCTTTATTTTTTTTATTATTCATATCAAACTCGACCTTCTATATATTAGAGGCTTTTATATTATGTATGAAACATGTAATTTTTCATTGGTTTGAAGTTATGTTTTATTTTATAGGATGCACTCGTTTATATAGATTGAATTTAAACTTAGTTTTTAGAAGCCTGATATTATTACCAGGCTTTTTTTTTGGAAATAGAACGAGGAATGATTTAGGAGTTATTTCGTATTGGGTGTTCAGTTAAACCTGCCGTTGGATCATTGAAACGAGCTTCGTCTAATGCTCCTTCAGATTTTGCGACAATAATTGTTACTGCGCTGTCGCCTGTAATATTTACCGCTGTACGAATCATATCCAGAAGGCGGTCAACGCCCATAATTAGCGCTATTCCTTCTAAAGGTAAACCTACTTGATTTAATACCATTGCTAACATGACCAACCCAACACCAGGAACGCCGGCTGTACCAATAGATGCTAGTGTAGCAGTCATGATTACCATTAGATAATCGCCCATTGTTAAATCAATATTAAACGCTTGAGCTATAAATGCAGTAGCAACGCCCTGCATTATTGCAGTACCGTCCATATTTACAGTTGCACCTAAAGGTATTGTAAAGGAAGATACTCGGTTTGCTACGCCCATGCGGTGTTTTGCAGTTTCCATTGTTACCGGAATAGTGGCATTAGATGATGCTGTCGAAAAAGCAAACATGATCGCATCTTCCATTTTTCGCAGAAACAAAACAGGATTCAAACCTGTAAAGCCTTTTAACATTAAGCCATACGTTACAAGACCATGTAAAATTAAGGTTCCGGCTAGAACTAAAAAGTATTCAGCAAGATTGAGTATTGCGCCAATACCCAAGCCACTGAACAGTTTTGCCATCAAGAAAAATACACCATATGGCGCTAGATTCATCAGTAAAGCAACCAACTTCATTATTACTTCATTTAAGTTGGAAAATAATTCAGCAATTTGTTTGCCAGGTTGGCCTGAAATGCTAATGGCTATGCCAAACAGGACTGCAAATACGATAACTTGCAGTGTATTACCCTCAGCCATGGCGCTTATTGGGTTAGTTGGAAACATGTCGATGATCACTTGGCCTAAAGACGGCGCTTCTACCGATTTAAATGAACTAGCAGCTGTGAGATCGGCACCGGATCCCGGTTCAAACAATACGCCCATTGTAAGTGCGAGTGTAATCGCGATAGCAGTTGTTGCTACATAGAAAACTAAGGTTTTCCCTCCCATTCTTCCTAATGTAGATATGTCTTTTAAGGAACTAGTACCACAAACGAGTGAAACAAATACTAGTGGTACAACTAACATTTTTAAACTAGCAACGAAGATTTGCCCCCCGACTTCGAATAGTCCATTTACAATATAGGAATCAATAAACTCGTTATAGGAAAAAAATGTGCGAATTATAAATCCTGTCAAGACGCCTATAACCATCCCTGATATTACACGGCCGGTTAAAGACATCTGCTTGTTAGTTTTCATGAAGATACTCCATTATGTTGAAATCATTTAAAAATGGTTGAGAATACAGTAGGTGGAAATACATGCTCAGTTGTGGACTTGGTGAGAACCACTACTAAAAATTTTAACAAATAAACTATAAAATCAGGTATTTACTTTCAGTTAATATTAAGATTATCAATTTATAAAAATAATGATGTTAAATCTTTTCCCCTGCTATTTTTCTTGTTTAGAAAAATTTCAGTTAAACTATATTTTTGATGTCGGGAAATATTGATTTTATCAATTTATCTATATTTATATTTATATGTTTATGTAAGTTATAAAAGTCCATGTTAAGCTAACCCGGTTTTATCTGGTTTTCAATACTTTGATTGAGTCTCGGTGGGACTTTGTGCT
>NZ_JBFROI010000102.1:0-2369 GCF_041471405.1 Vibrio sp. 10N.261.52.C11 | reverse complement strand
GTAAGCGTGCCATGAACACCGCATTCTAATCTTTCAGCACGAAGAATAAGATCATCTCTCCAACCCAAAGGAGAGTTGAAATGGCAAAACGACGCACCAACCTAGAATGGCAATCACTGTTTGAACAATATGAAAGTAGCAGTGTTACCCAACGCGCTTTTTGTGAAGAGCATGGACTGAGTTTATCCACGTTCTTCGCCAAACGGCGTCAACTCCAAACAGCAAACCAATCGGAATCTGTCGGATTTGTTAGAGCCGAAATCGTTGAAAAGACAACCAAGTATCAGGCCCAGATAGCTACGGCGAACATGACACTTCTCATCAATGATGTGGAGCTGAGCATTCCTCAAGGCACGCCAGCCACCTATCTTGCTGAACTCATTGGAGCGTTGTCATGAAAGGTATGCTCAGCGCTCCAGACATTTACCTTTATCGTGAAAGCGTCGATTTTAGAAAGTCCATCAACGGCCTTGCAGCGATTATCGAAAATGATACTGACTTGCCTCTTGGCAGCGGTGCGCTGTTCCTGTTTACCAATAAACAGCGCGATAAGATTAAAGTGTTGTACTGGGATAAAACAGGCTTCGCCCTCTGGTATAAACGCCTTGAAAAAGCCAAGTATAAGTGGCCTTCAAAAGAGAAAAATCAGGTGTTTACCCTCACTCAATTTGAGCTTGACAGACTGCTTTCAGGCTTCACAATTATCGGCCACGAAGCCATCAAAATAAACGATTTTACAATGAGTTAGTCGAGAATAAAGCCTTATTCTCCAAGCGTTAACGGCACGATTTTAGTATAATCAATGCTATGAAAAAGACGCCAAATATCGACCCAGAAAGCCAAGATGTTGCCGAGCTACAAGCGATGGTAGCTGCTCTGATGTCGGAGAAAAATGAGTGGAAACAAGAGCGCCAATCGCTGCTTGAACAACTTAAACTCGCCTTCGACCGTCAGTTCGCGAAACGCTCGGAGGCATTAAAGCCTTACGATGAATCACAAGGTGACCTCTTCAACGAAGCGGAGTGTGAAGCCGTTAAAGAAGACGAGGTTGAGGTGACAACCACGACCACAACGAAAAAGCGCGGTAAACGTAAACCTCTGCCTAAGACCTTGCCTCGTGAGGTTATCGAACTTGATGTAGACGACCATGAAAAGCAGTGCGCTTGCTGCAATCATAGCCTGCATAAAATCGGTGAAGACCGCAGCGAGAAGCTAGAGTTCACGCCAGCGGTACTCAAAGTGTTGGAATATGTTCGTCCTAAGTACGCTTGCCGCCAGTGCGAGAAAACAGATGACAGCAGCCGTATCGTTCAGAAGCCATCCCCTCAGAGTCTCATCCCTAAAAGCTTCGCCACAGAAAGCTTGCTGACCAACATCATTCTTGGCAAATACCAATACGCGATGCCACTTTATCGCCAAGAATCGCTGTTTACCCAGTCGGGTATCGAGCTATCACGCACCACCATGGCAAGGTGGGTTATCCAAGTCAGTGAGAAGTTCGCCCCGCTGTATGCGGCCTTGAAGGAGAACCTGCTTCAACAAGTGGTGGTTCAGGCGGATGAAACGCCGCTCAATGTGCTCAAAGAAGAGAAGAAGTGTTATATGTGGCTCTACTGCTCAGGCGCTGACTCACCCGAATCGGCACTGCCGAATGTGAAAAATATTGCCTTGTACAACTATCAAAACAGTCGCGCGAGGGCGTGTCCCGTGGACTTTTTAGGTGACTACAACGGTTATCTACAAACCGATGGCTACGCGGCTTATGATGGTCTGCATCACGTCACCAATGTAGGGTGCTTAGCGCATGCTCGTCGCAAGTTCATGGATGCGAAGAAGCTTCAAGGGAAAGGTAAATCGGGCAAGGCTGATAAAGCGCTGGCTAAAATCCAAAAGCTCTACGGGATAGAATCACGCTTAAAAGGAGTGCCTGCCGAAGAGCGAAAAGCAGAGCGTCAAGCGTATGCCAAGCCGATACTGGATGAGCTTTACCAATGGATGATAACCCAGAAGGTGATTGGCTCTAGCCCACTAGGCAAAGCAATAAAGTACACGCTCGGGCAATGGCCTAAACTCATTCGTTATATCGACGATGGTCACTTATCTATCGATAATAATCGCGCTGAACGCGCAATTAAACCGCTGGTTATTGGCAGGAAAAATTGGCTATTCTCCAACACACCAAATGGCGCTGAGGCGAGCGCGATGCTTTACAGCATCATCGAGACCGCGAAAGCCAACGGTCTTATCCTCTACGACTATATGGTCAAGTGCATGAAAGAGCTGGCGAAAGCTGAGCCTGATATCGACGCACTCCTGCCTTGGAACTTCAAACACTGACAAGTCGCCCTGTAGGTTCATGGGGCGTTTAC
>NZ_JBFROI010000101.1:0-9143 GCF_041471405.1 Vibrio sp. 10N.261.52.C11 | reverse complement strand
CCGCGATGAACCTTTTTTAATCACGTTTAAAATCACTTATACCCTCTATTTCCACTCTTCAAAGATCCCTTCTTTTCCTAACACTCAATTTAGTTAGTCCATTAGCCAAGAGGTTAGTAATGTTTTCTGTTTACTTATCTAATTCGCAGGCTATATTAATAAACAAATAGCTTTATAAATAAATGTATTTACTAACATTGGCAAAAGGGAGTTCAAGATGAGTATTGGTAAAGTGGGCATTGTTTTCTTCTCTAAGAATGGAGCAACTAAGCAAGTTGCTGAGACAATCGCTGAAGGCATTAACACTCAACAACCTAACTCAGTACTCCTTGTCGAAGTGCTATCTTCTGAAGTGGTCGAAGGAAGGTATGACAATGATGATAAGCTCAAGTCATTAGACAGCTGTGACGCCATTATCTTTGGCTCCCCGACTTATATGGGTTCACCAGCCGCGCAGTTTAAGAGCTTTATGGATGCAAGTAGTGATAGCTATTGTAAGAATAAACTCGCAGCAGGCTTTACCACTGGCGGCAGCCTTAACGGTGAGCAGCAACAAACCTTGTTGAGCTTTTTCACTCTGGCCTGTCAGCATGGCATGATTTGGGCTGGGCTTGATATCTCAAAGCACATTGATGACTTAGGTTTGAATCGCACAGGGTCAAGCATTGGTTTGGTCGCCAGTGAAGATGAGACGGCAGATAGCACCAATAGTCACATCAACAGTAACGATCTTCAGACTGCTTTCTATTTTGGTCAGCGCATCGCGAGTCTAGTTAAGAGAACCTAAACTAACTAGTTAGCTGACGGGCTAGCTTCAAAACTCCTAGCTTGATTGATATCTATGATCTCAAGACTAGAGAATGAATGTTGTTTGAGGTAAGTTGAAACAATCATTCCCAAATTTCATGAATATAACCCAATGCTACTCGAAGGAATCGAAACTCTACTGGTATTGAGTAAAGCAAAAACCATGAGCCGCACAGGCAGTTTGCTTTATATCAGCCAATCAGCGGTCAGCAAACGGATTGCGAATTTAGAAAAGAAGCTAGGTAAAAAGCTCATTGAACCGAGTGGCCGACAGATAAAACTCACGCCAGATGCGATAGCATTAATAGAGAGTATTGGCCCGACATTCAATGAACTTCGCGGGCTTATTTATGAACAGCAAGAGTTGGAAGATACTACTCTCATCACCCTAGACAGCTCTAAGTCTCTGATAGCCGGTTATTTAGGTGAGATGATGGGCCAGTTCATCCAGCAAGATAAGTACATCACCATTACCACCAACCACACGCCGAGAATCATAGAGCGAGTGCAATCTGGTAAGGCGACCTTGGGGTTGTGTGCTGGCTTACTGCCACCGCATCATGGGTTGATGACCTTCCATCTATTTGATGAGCCGTTTTACATAGTGAGTAAGTCACCGCTAACGGAGCTTCCTCCAATGGTCATCACTAACGACATGACCAACCCTGCCAATTCTTATCAACTTTCTGTATTAGAGAAGTTTGGTATCAAACCCTTGATGGAGATGGATGCCTACACCGCAGCGGCGCAACTTGCATTGGGCGGGACTGGGCCAGCGTTAATACCGCTCTCTATCGTAAAAACACTCAATATTGAGCCTCAATATCTGTATAGCTTCACCGAATTAGCAGGCTTGATTCGGCCGATTCATATCTGTGTCAGACCAAATAGTTACCAGTCTCCACGAGTTAAAACACTGATAGAATCCATTGTTGATGCTGTTCCCAAAGCAGTTTAGACGCCATTAGCATCGACATAACGATCACAAGGGGTCGAATCCATTTCTGCCCTTTTGTCACCACCACTTTAGCGCCAAGCTGAGCACCCATAAAACCGCCAACCGCCATCACTAATCCTAACTCCCAAATAGGCAAGCCAGCCAAAATAAAGAAGATCAATGCGGCAATATTAGAGGTGAAATTAAGTACCTTGGTGCGCGCCGTAGCATCGACTAACGAGAAGTGACCAATCGCAACAAAGCAGACTGTGAAGATAGAACCTGTTCCTGGGCCAAAGAAACCATCATAGAAACCAACTCCACCACCTACACACAGAGCAAACATCGCCTCAGAGATCTTCTGTTTTCCTTCAGACGCTCTAGTTTGCGGTGCCAACAGGAAATAGAGAGAGATAGCGATAAGCAGCAGCGGTATCACACTGGTCAGTAGGCTCGCATCAATGTGCTGGACTAACTCAGCGCCAATTGCAGAGCCAATAAAGGTACAAAAGATAGCAAGGCGCATCTCTTTGATGCTGACGATACCGTTGCGCACGAAATACCAACTCGCGGAGAAGCTGCCAAATGAGCTTTGGAGTTTGTTGGTTGCCAGTGCCTGCGTGGGTGGAACTCCAGCCGCTAGCAATGCAGGTAGAGTCAGTAACCCACCGCCGCCAGCCATTGCATCAATAAAGCCTGCTGCCGTTGCAACAACAAACAAGATAGCCAATATTTCTAGAGTGATTTCCATATACCCAACGCCTTAAAGTCCTGTGTAACGACAAGTTACCACTCACAGCAGACGAGCAATAACGAAACACAAGATTCTAACCTATTCCAAATATTCATCATTAAGCTACCGCGGAATAACAGACATAAAAAAGCCCACTCCGAGGAGTGGGCTTTGAGCATTTATATCCGCATATCAGCGATACACTTTAGGCGATTAAGCTTGAGAAGCTTTAACCTGAGCGTGTAGCTCTTGAACTGAAGTTACTGACGTTTTCGCGTCTGCAGTGTGCGCCATACAAGTCGCGAATGCAGCATTTAGCGTAGTCGTGTAGTTAACTTTCTCAGCAAGTGCACCACGACGAAGAACTTTAGAATCTTCAATCGCTTGACGGCCAGCTGCAGTGTTCACGATGTACGTATACTCGTTGTTCTTGATACGGTCAAGAATGTGAGGACGACCTTCGTGTACCTTGTTTACTAGACGTGGGTTGATGCCCGCTTCGCCAAGGATAACCGCAGTACCGTGAGTTGCGTCTAGCTGGTAACCAAGCTTAGATAGTTTAGATGCTAGGTCAACAACACGCTCTTTGTCGCCTTCGCGAACAGAAAGAAGTGCACGACCGCCTTCTGGGTAGATGTTACCACAACCCAATTCAGCTTTAGAGTATGCTTCTGCGAACGTCGCACCAACACCCATAACTTCACCAGTAGAGCGCATTTCTGGGCCTAACAGTGGGTCAACACCAGGGAACTTGTTGAATGGAAGTACAACTTCTTTCACTGAGTAGTAAGGTGGGATGATTTCTTTCGTAAAGCCTTGAGACTCTAGAGATTGACCCGCCATTACACGAGCGGCAATCTTAGCGATTGGCGCACCAGTTGCTTTAGATACGAATGGAACCGTACGTGCTGCACGAGGGTTAACCTCGATTAGGTACACTTCATTGTTCTTAACAGCAAACTGCGTGTTCATCAGACCACGAACACCCAACTCGAACGCTAGCTTTTCAACTTGCTCGCGCATTACGTCTTGGATTTCTTGGCTTAGCGTGTATGCAGGAAGAGAACATGCTGAGTCACCAGAGTGAACACCCGCTTGCTCGATGTGCTCCATAATACCGCCGATTACAACGCGCTCACCGTCACAAATCGCATCTACGTCTACTTCAACAGCGTCATCTAGGAAGCTATCAAGTAGTACTGGAGATTCGTTTGATACGCTAACTGCTTCGTTGAAGTAGCGACGTAGGTCTTGCTCGTCGTATACGATTTCCATCGCACGACCACCAAGTACGTAAGAAGGACGTACAACAAGTGGGAAGCCGATTTCACGAGATTTCTCTACCGCTTGCTCCATTGTTGTTACTGTCGCGTTTTCTGGTTGAAGTAGGCCTAGACGGTCTACAGCAACTTGGAAACGCTCACGGTCTTCTGCACGGTCGATTGCGTCTGGGCTAGTACCGATGATTGGTACGCCAGCAGCTTCAAGAGCACGTGCCAGTTTAAGTGGCGTTTGACCACCGTACTGAACGATAACGCCTTTTGGCTTCTCAACACGAGCGATTGCTAGTACGTCTTCCAGAGTTACTGGTTCGAAGTACAGACGGTCAGACGTATCGTAGTCTGTAGAAACTGTCTCAGGGTTACAGTTAACCATGATAGTTTCGTAGCCATCTTCACGTAGCGCTAGTGATGCGTGTACACAACAGTAGTCAAATTCAATGCCTTGGCCGATACGGTTTGGACCGCCGCCTAGAATCATGATTTTTTCTTTGTCTGTTGGGTTTGCTTCACACTCGTCATCGTAAGATGAGTACATGTAAGCCGTATCTGAAGAGAACTCAGCTGCACACGTATCTACACGCTTGTATACCGGGTGGATATCGTATTGGTCACGTAGACGACGGATTTCGCTTTCCGCCACACCTAGAATCTTAGATAGGCGCGCATCAGCAAAACCTTTACGCTTAAGCTTGTTTAGCTCGTCTTTATTTAGACCAGCAAAGCCTTTCGCTTTAAGTTCTTGCTCTAGCTTAACGATGTCTTCGATTTGAACTAGGAACCAACGGTCGATTTGCGTTAGGTTGAATACACCATCTACCGACATACCAGCACGGAATGCGTCAGCGATGTACCAAATACGCTCTGCGCCAGCTTCTTTAAGTTCGTGACGGATAGTCGTTAGAGCATCTGGTGCGTCTAGGTCTACCATTTCGTCAAAACCAGTCGCGCCAACTTCTAGGCCGCGAAGTGCTTTTTGTAGAGATTCTTGTTGGTTACGGCCGATAGCCATAACTTCACCAACCGACTTCATTTGCGTCGTTAGGCGGTCGTTAGCACCTGCAAACTTCTCGAAGTTAAAACGAGGAATCTTAGTTACTACGTAGTCGATTGTTGGTTCGAATGATGCTGGAGTTGCGCCGCCAGTGATGTCATTCATTAGCTCGTCTAGCGTGAAGCCAACAGCCAGTTTCGCTGCAATCTTAGCGATTGGGAAACCTGTTGCTTTAGAAGCTAGTGCAGAAGAGCGAGATACACGTGGGTTCATCTCGATGATAACCATACGGCCATCTTTCGGGTTGATACCAAACTGTACGTTTGAACCACCTGTTTCAACACCAATCTCACGCAGTACTGCTAGAGATGCGTTACGCATTAGTTGGTATTCTTTATCTGTCAGCGTTTGAGCTGGAGCCACAGTGATTGAGTCACCTGTGTGAATACCCATTGGGTCGAAGTTTTCAATCGCACATACGATGATGCAGTTGTCGTTTTTGTCACGAACCACTTCCATCTCGTACTCTTTCCAACCGATAAGTGATTCATCGATAAGAAGTTCATTAGTTGGAGATAGATCCAAACCACGACGACAGATTTCTTCAAATTCTTCTTTGTTGTAAGCGATACCGCCACCAGTACCACCCATCGTGAACGATGGACGAATGATACAAGGGAAGCCAACCATGTCTAAAACTTTGTAAGCTTCTTCCATCGTTTTCGCTGTATCAGCAGTTGGACACTCAAGGCCAATTGCTTTCATTGCTTTATCGAAGCGTGAACGGTCTTCTGCTTTATCGATAGCGTCAGCCGTTGCACCAATCATTTCAACACCGAACTCTTCAAGAACGCCGTGCTTTTCTAGGTCTAGAGCACAGTTCAATGCAGTTTGGCCACCCATAGTAGGTAGAACTGCATCAGGCTTCTCTTTAGCGATGATGTTACGCACAACTTCCCATTGGATAGGCTCGATGTAAGTTGCATCTGCCATGTCTGGGTCAGTCATGATTGTCGCTGGGTTCGAGTTTACAAGAATAACTCGGTAACCTTCTTCGCGAAGCGCTTTACAAGCTTGAGCACCAGAGTAATCGAACTCACATGCTTGGCCGATAACGATCGGGCCAGCACCTAGAATAAGAATACTTTTAATGTCAGTACGTTTTGGCATTGTCTACTACTCCGAATTACGCTGTGTGCTGTTTGATTAGTTCAATAAAGTGGTCGAATAACGGCGCTGCGTCTTCTGGACCTGGGCTTGCTTCAGGGTGACCTTGGAAGCTGAATGCTGGTTTGTCTGTACGGTGAATACCTTGTAGAGAACCATCAAATAGTGATTTGTGCGTTGCACGTAGTGTCTCTGGAAGGGTTTCTTCGTCAGCAGCAAAGCCGTGGTTTTGCGAAGTAATCATCACAACATCACGATCTAAATCTTTAACCGGGTGGTTTGCGCCGTGGTGACCAAACTTCATCTTCACTGTCTTAGCGCCTGACGCAAGAGCAAGAATCTGGTGACCTAGACAGATACCGAAGATTGGTAAGCCTTTTTCTAGGAACACTTTTGTCGCTTCAATTGCGTAAGTACATGGTTCTGGGTCACCAGGGCCATTTGAAAGGAAAACACCGTCTGGGTTCAGAGCAAGTACTTCTTCAGCTGAAGTCTCAGCAGGAACAACCGTTAGGCGGCAGCCGCGGTCAACAAGCATTCGTAGGATGTTTCGTTTTGCACCGAAGTCATAAGCAACAACGTGGTATGGCAATTCTGAGTCTGCTTTCGCTTCAGGAAGTCCACCCGTAAGCGTCCACGAACCTTGTTTCCATTGATACGCTTCTTTTGTTGTAACTTCTTTCGCAAGGTCCATACCTTTCAGGCCAGGGAATTCTTTTGCTTTAGCTAGAGCCAAAGCTTCGTCTAGGTTTCCGTCGTTTATTGAAGAGCCAGCTACAATACAACCGTTCTGTGCGCCTTTTTCACGAAGAATACGCGTCAACTTACGAGTATCAATATCAGCGATACCAACAACGTTTTGCGACTTAAGGTAATCAGAAAGGGATTGTTCATTACGGAAGTTAGAAGCGATTAGAGGGAGATCGCGAATCACAAGGCCTTGAGCGTGGATTGAAGAAGATTCTTCGTCTTCGGAATTGGTTCCGGTATTGCCAATGTGAGGGTAAGTAAGGGTAACGATTTGTTGAGAATAGGAAGGATCAGTGAGGATTTCTTGGTACCCCGTCATCGAGGTATTAAAAACGACTTCACCAACTGCAGAACCTACAGCGCCAATGGCTTCACCGTGAAATACTGTCCCATCTTCTAGGACGAGTAGTGCTGACTTCTTCAAGACAACCTCCAGAAATAAAAATGCATTAAAATTGATTTAATTTGCAAATCTACCTTCCTGCAACACCAAAAACTGCGTGTTTATGGAAATTAGACAAATTGGCGGTATTTTAGTGATCTGCGTGATACGTGTCAACATTTAACTCAAAAGAAATTAAACATTTGTAAGGACTAATTCAATTTACCCCCTCAAAGCTCCAAAAGTTCAACTTTCATGCGCATTTAGCTCGAATATTACGATTTTCTAATTTTCACTCCTCATTTTAGCCAACCATAGAGTGATAAAAATATCAGCAACAAAACGCAATCGATAAATACCAAGAGAAAACATGACAATTTAAAGATCTAAAACAAAAAACACACTAAAGACCACATAAACAGCATAGAAATGGAGTCAAAAAGGCGATAAGAAGAAAGTAGAAGGAAGATCGGAGAAGTGAGATTACTAAGGAAAATGCACCAAATAAAGAAAGCGCCGGCAATTGCCAGCGCATAAATATCTATTTATAGGTCATTCAAACCAAGCACATCCGTCATGGTATAAAAGCCTGCTGGTTTATCATTTAACCAAACCGCGGCCTTGATTGCGCCATTAGCAAAGGTCATTCGATCAGTGGCTTTATGGGTAATTTCCACTCGTTCACCGATATCAGCAAACATAGCGGTGTGTTCACCAATAATGTCACCGGCACGAATCGTCGCGAAACCAATCTCATCTTTAGTGCGCTCGCCAGTAATACCCTCGCGTGACCATACAGCTACATCGTTCAGCTCATTGCCCATAGCACCCGCAATAGCTTCGCCCATACCAATCGCAGTACCTGACGGTGCATCGACTTTATGACGGTGATGAGCCTCAACGATCTCGACATCACAGTAATCGCCCATCACTTTAGCGGCCTTCTCTAGCAGCTTAAAGACCAGGTTCACACCAACGCTGTAGTTAGGTGCCATTACGATAGCCATCTCTTTTGAAGCAGCATCAATCACCTGCTTCTCTTCTTCAGAGAAGCCCGTTGTACCGATGATCAGTTTTTTACCGTGACGTTTACAAAGTTCAATATTCGCTAATGTGCTAACAGGGGCAGTAAAATCGACAATCACATCAAACTCTTCGATGGCTTTAGACAAATCATCGACTAAAGCAACATCAAAACGACCTTCACCGCATAACTCGCCGACATCTACGCCGACCAAAGATGACTCTGGACGCTCTGAACCAGCTCCAACACTTGCTTCTGAATTATGATGAGCGGCTTTCACCAAGTTGCGGCCCATGCGGCCCGCTGCTCCTGCAATTGCAATTCTTACCACTGCGAATATCTCCATTGTTTTGGTTACCGTTGCCACTTATCTCTTGCAGCAACGTTCAATCGATTAATCTCTTTAAACTAACAACAATCTCAAACTCAGGCTAGCAATTACGAAAACTCTTTTATTACTCGCTCTAAAATTGGCACATTTGCCTCTGGGAAGGCGTATTGATTCAATGATTCTAGGCTTACCCATTCACCTTGCTGACCTTCTTTACCATAAGGCTGCTCTTCAAAATCAGTCACGAGAATGAAATCGAACTTAAGTGACTTATCCGTGTAATCAAATTCAAGATGCTCAAACAGAGACTGCTCGGTCACCTTGATACCGACCTCTTCATCAAGCTCGCGAGTCATCGCTTGCTCAATAGTTTCGCCCTCTTCAACCTTGCCACCTGGAAATTCCCAGAAGCCACCTTTGTGCTTGTCATCTGGACGCTTAGTGATAAAGACCTGTGACTTATCTTGATTGAAGATAATACCCGCTACGATATGGATTCTTTTCATTGATGGTGTTCCTTAATAAAACGCTGAACTCACATAGTCCCTAAATACGTCATCCTCAAGAAAGAGGAACGACTGAGTTGGGGATCTAAAACTACGCGAGCCTAACTAAACAAGATTCCCTACTACGCTCACTCCTCGCTATAGGGAATGACAACTTCCTTGCGTAACAAAGTAAGCCATGAAATTTACATACAAAAAGAGCCGCCTAAGCGACTAATGCCGTTCACTTAAG
>NZ_JBFROI010000100.1:0-6566 GCF_041471405.1 Vibrio sp. 10N.261.52.C11 | reverse complement strand
TTTCATTCACATTAAATTCGGATAGTCGATCAAACCAATGGGAATTAATTTGCATCAATCCAAAGTCACGACTAACCACCTCACCGACTCTATTTTTATTTTCATTGTACGCGTTCGGTTTTAAGCTGCTCTCTACCGTTGCAATGGATTTTAAAAGCTGTGGATCGACATTATAAAATCGCCCTGCCTCATCAAAGCAAAAAGCCCAACTGAAACACGGAGATAACAACGAAAGATAAAGTAATGGTTTCATCATAAAAAAGAGCCCTAATAATAGGACTCTCATTTTATGCCATCCCATTAAGATATCAATATTCACAAGGTAATAAAATTGTGGTCACGCTGCGGTCACGTTCAGTTATTATCCAAACCGATTGATCACAAATCGTATAATTCGATATCACTCTCTCGCCTGTTTTGGTTGCTTCGTCATTGGTGATTTTATCTTCAATGCAAGTCTCTCCCCAATCTCCACTTTGGTGACGCTGCAAATAAATCGACAAGTTAGCACCGACATGACTATCTAATAACTGCTCAATACCTTGCGTATAGACCACTTTACCCAACGAAAACGGCACGGCCGTACAAAAGTAATATTTTGCTTTCGTTTCTTCTCTATCTTGTGTAGCATTCAGAATGTTCATTAAATCTAACTCCGATGTAATTGAACATGCCTTGATATTTGAGACAGCAAATATCAAGGCGCTTTAATTTTCACGCTTAATAAACGTCTTCCGTTTTACGAATATGATTAAACACTTCATGAATTTCATCGTAAGTGATGCCATACCCTTCGAGCTTTTCCACACAATCACAAATATCATTGGTGTAGAAACACTCATGATTAAATAACTCACGACGAATGATCGCCTTTTTCCCGTTCTCTTTGATATCTTCGGCGATCCCTTCTTGAGCGATAGAATCCAAACGGATCATTAATTGCTTCGCGTTATCGGTGGGGCAAATTAACCCCATACCTAGCGACGCGTATTTCACGCCCTCTTTTTTTTCCTCATCGAACTGTTGATTAGAAAAAGCAAAGAACGCCCCTGCCTCATTAAAAGCCTGAGTTTGTTTGTCTTGAATATAGTGTGAGAGATATTTCATTATTTAAGTCTCCATTTTATAACTAAGGGGTATCAAGTCTTTATACTTCGATATATTGATGGCTATCTGTCACCCACCCCATGACGACAGCACGACTATTCAGCCCTACTTTATTCGTCTCAGTAATCACATGACCTCTCGCAATGCCTTGCCCCCAGTACGGCTTATTGAGTTCTGTTTCTGGGAATAAAACCGTCAGTTCTAGCCAAACACTGGAATGCCTGGCTCTTGCTTTTACATGAGCGGCAATCACGATAATATTTTCCACAGAGGTTGTTCCTGATAGGACAACATCACGACTTAGCCCTACTGGGTGCACGCGCTTAGAGATATCATTTTTTGGTGAGCTTTCGTGCTCCAGCGGCGAAACGCTGGTCACTGAATTTGAATTAGAGAGAGTTAGGTTTGAATTTTGTTGCGCCATGAGGATTTTCCTTTTGTTTGAGTATCACTTTTCGGAGCCGCTTGGCTGTCCGCTCTCTCACCATCGTTCTGCTTTGCAAGGGCGCGCAGCGTTCATTTACCCTTGCAAATCAGGTTGTGGGGAGAGACGGTTAACAGCCTGCGAGCCCGTAAATGATGCGAGTGAAAGGAAATCGGCGCATAAGAAAACAAGCCTTACTCGAACTTATTCAAAGGTAGGGAAAGCAACGAGGAGGTACGACGAGGCGTAGCGAACGCAGTGAGAGGAGTGCGTTCAGGATTGCAGCGATATCCTTTTAGATAGGGGCTGTAGAGAGGCACATCCTGGGGCGGCACGCAGTGACTCACCAGGGTGATGTCACTCTTAGGCCATAGATAAAAGATACAAGCGAAAAGCCTTGCCCGAAGGGTAACGCCCAAGTTAAGCCCTTATCACGACGCTGTGCTTCAAATCCGCTTTAAACTATCATCATAAAAAACTCGTCAATTAAGCCCTATCAGCCACGCAACCACAAATTGACATCAATACACTGCAATACAATCAAGCATCGAGTCAATGGGCCTACAGTCCTCCTGAGAGCCAGCTAGACGACCGCTTGCGGTCGAGCCTTTGGCTCAACTTCTTTTAGCGCGACCACAGCGTTCAAGGAAATCACCAAGGAAACTAAGGCCTCCAGGCTAAGAGGCATCTCATTCGGTTTTAATCGAATAAAGTAATGAGTCTTTTTGTCACAAAGACCGCGTTGGGCGTCAGTTTACGCACCCACGCTTTAGAGTATCGTGACCATTTAAAACCGTTACTTTTTAATTTTTTGCGCACCTCTTCGGCTGGAATACCGTCAAATGAAAACTTAATGCGGCCCTCTTCTTCGTACAGCTCCCAAGCCGTCCCCATTGCCTCGCCGTTACCCTGTAATGGCGCTTCGTTGTGCAACGCTTCCAAGTGCTCTAAACGCTTTCTAGTTGTTCGGATATTGGCATTACTATTCTGTAGTGCGTATGCATCAAAGCCAAACTTTCCAAAAAACTCACACGGGCGTAATAATTTTTTTGCTCTTTCTTCTGTCTGTCCGTGTGTATTAACCAAATATTCGATCTTGTCTTCCTCGGTCATATGACTAGAGCGAACGATCTTATTAACGGCTTTCATGAGTTCATGACTTTTAATCAAACCCTCGAGCTTTTTCTTCAATTTTTCAACCGCTTCTGGGTCGTCTGACGCGATACCGGCAGAGCCTACACTATCAGCGCGACGGCTCAGATATTCCGCTTTATCCTGAGCCTCTACGCTTTTACGCATGTTGGTATTGATGCTCTCCGCGTGTTTACGGTGCTTCGCTTCTGAATGGTGACCAACCAGGATTGGCTGACCGAACGGTAACATTTTCCCTAATGTACTCGCGGTATTAAATCGCTCATTAGAGACCGCTTCAGCTTTAGCGGCACGCTCTTCTAATCTATCGCGCTTCGCTTCTTGTCGCTCTTGATAGTCTCCCAGCGCTACCACTTTTCGGGTGTTATCTTGTGGTGGCGGTGTTGGCTTTTTCTCATCACTGTTAAGCGGGGAAAGATAACCGTCAATCAATGCCTTTGTCACTTGCTCAAACGTAAAGCGCACTTTAGACAAGCCCATCAATTTTGTCTCAGTCACAGCAGCGTAATAGTGGTTCAGCGTTGGGTGATCCGCATCAATATCATGTCTAAATCGCTCCAAGTCACCATTATCAAACTCGATATACATCATCGTCTTGGTGTAACCGTTATTGCGGCCCACTTCCATAGCTTCTTGACTTGCTTTTTTGTTGTAATCATCAAGGGTGTACGCATTGCCATCAGATAATAAATTGGATTCACTCCAATCAATAATCACTTGCTTCACAACGGCGGTCTTTTCCAGGTGTACGTATTGGTCGAACGGGGCAAGCTGCACCGGCTCTTTCACTTCTTCGGTGCCCTCCACTTCTGAGCATTCCCCCTCAATAATCGTGCTTTGCGGTTCCTCTCCATCCAAAGAGAATGTCATCACCACATCATTAGAAAAATGATAGATACAATCACAGACCTGCACTTTCACTAGAGCGCCTTCACGGATGGTTAATAAAATAACCATGTCGCTGTAGTTCTTTTCGTACCAATCCCAAAATTCGGATTTATCCATCGTGACAAGCTCATTACTTCTAAAGCAATCATCCATCCCCATTGACTGAGTTTTTAAGATCAACGTGTCAGCATATTCCAACAGCTTCGTAATTTTAGCCTTCGCATTTTTACGCAACTTATGACCAGAGAAGCGCTTCAAAAATTCATTCTTGGATGAGCCTGACGGCTCAAACGGGGATACGTTTGTCGCGGATTGAACGTTAGAAGCTGTTGATGGATTAAGGATTGAGTCTGTCATAAGTTTTTCCTTTGATTAATTTTCATTCCCGTTGTCGCCTGACTGCTCGACCCAAAATCACGGTTCATCAAAACAAGGGCGCGAAGCGTTCATATACCCTTGTTTTGGGGGTTCTGATTTGGGACGTTAAGCAGGAAGACCGCGACACGGTAATGAGAAATCAAAGGAAAAAGGACAGGCGAAAAACAAAATCCATCTTACAGATTCTTTCGTTCAGTCAGTGAAAGGAGTGAGGAGGCACGACGAGCGGCAACGAGGAAGAATGACGAGGCGCAGGCGTTCAGGATTGCAGCGATATCCTTTTAGATAGGGGCTGTAGAGAGGCACATCCTGGGGCGGCACGCAGTGACTCACCAAGGTGATGCCACTCTTAGGCCATAGATAAAAGATACAAGCGGAGAGCCTTTCCCGAAGGGTAACGCCCAACTCAAGCCCATATCACAACGCAACCTTAAATCTATTTCATCAAGAATGTTGAGGCTGAAAAATACGCACCTTACAAGGCAAAGTAAAAGCGCGGCCTTATGGTCTCGTTCTTACTTTGCTTGTACGGCTGGCGGTGCGACAATTGAAACGTTAAAGGCTTATGTAGAAAGTCCGGCGATATCAAGTTAAAGCTCTTCGAGCTTTACGCCTTATACCCCCGCCCGATCGGCAAGGGTTTACGGCAAAATGGCTAAATGCCATTAAGCTCTTTAGATTGAGAGGCTTCTGCAGCACTAGAATCCTCCCCCTTCTTTGCGTTGTTAAAGGATAAATTCAATCTTGGTCATTTTTTCGCTCTTACTTACTTCTAAGAGCGACGGATAGAGATTCACGCTCTCTTTCTGATAGAGACAAATCACTTTGTAATTGGGAGATCTGTCTTTGCAACTCAACCAACTGCCCTTGCGCGGAAGCTAATTGTTTACTGTCAGATTTAATCTCGTTCAACTCGCCAGTTAAGCGCTCTATTTCTGATTGACGGTTTTCTTCTTGAGTGCGTAACTGAACGACCGTTGTTCGCTCATTAGCCAGTTGGTTTAGCGTTTCAGTATGCTGCTCTTGTGTTTTTTCATGTTGAGCTTGCTCTATTTCTCTTTTCGCTTGATCGACAGTGAGTAGCTTAACCTGCTCTCGCAAACTTGCGCTTTCTTGCTCCGCTTTATCCGCTCGACGGTTAGCCGCGCCCACAAGACTCTCAGCTTCACTTTTTGCGTTAGTCACTAAAAGATCACATTTCTGCTCATTATCAGACATTGATTTGTCGGCTTCTTTCTTTACTTCTTCGCTCAATGCTATAGCTTCAGTTGCTTTTTGTTCGGCACTGTCCACACGCTCTAATGCTTTAGCCGCTTTATCATTGGCTTCATTAATGAGTTGAGCGGCTCTGGCCTCTGCCATTTCAATACGGTGCTGACTGTCTTTTTCTTTTTCTTCTAGTAGCTCTATAGCTTCATCTAACTGGGCTTTTTGGTCGGAAATCATTTGCTGAAGGCTCGCGGTTTTTCGCTCGACAACGCTTTGCATTTCATCCGCGAGCAATTCAGCGATCTTACTGCTGCCTAGCTCATCAGCCATTTTAATGACTTCTGCATTACGCTTGTCGTGAAAGTCACGTAGAAGCTTAGAGACGGTTTCTGTTTTACCACCGGTTACCTGCATAACATTACGAACTGAGGGTTTAGTACCTTGAGTTAGCATTGCTGTAGCAGCTTTTGATACTTGTTCAAAGGTCACGCCAGATTGTTCCGCCATTGTTCAACACTCCAAATAAACTTAACTGTACAAATTATAGCCCAACAGGAAACGGGTAACAACCGTTTCCATAAAATAACGTTTCCCATTTATACCTAAACAAATAACCAACTAGGCGTTTAATTCAGAATCACTTTTCCCTCTTACCTTAACGAGTTGATACTCTCTCACTAAAGCTATCATTCATTCCCATCGACTGAGTTTTTAAGATCAATGTGCCGGCATACTCCAACAACTTCGAGATTTGAGCCTTCGTTTTTTACGCAGTTGATAACCAGAGAAGCCTTTCAAATATTCATTTCGTTCAGTCAGTGAAAGGAGTGAGAAGGCACGACGAGCGGCAACGAGGAAGAATGACGAGGCGCAGGCGTTCAGGATTGCAGCGATATCCTTTTAGATAGGGGCTGTAGAGAGGCACATTTTGGGGCGGCACGCAGTGACTCACCAGGGTGATGCCACTCTTAGGCCATAGATGAAAGATACAAGCGGAGAGCCCAGCCCGAAAGGTAACGCCCAACTCAGGCCCCTATCACAACGCAGCACTTAAAATCAGCTTTAAACCGTCATAATAAAAAAACCGCCTATCAAACCCTATAAGGAAAAAATCCACAAAATGACACCATGACAAAGCATTAGAATCAAACACAGAGCAAATGGGCGTACTGTGGTACTAAGAGCCGGTTTGACGACCGCTTGCGGTCGAGCCTTTGGCTCAACCTCTTTTAGCGCAGAAACCCAAGCGCACACAGCAATCACGAGGTAAAAAAAATGCCTCTAGGATAAGAGGCATTTCAGAAAACATATTTGAACATTAAACGTTGATATGACTACCAACCCAAAACGCCGCACCGGCTACAGTCGCAATCATAGCGAAGGCAGTAACAATAATGAGGTTTTTAAG
>NZ_JBFROI010000099.1:0-1775 GCF_041471405.1 Vibrio sp. 10N.261.52.C11 | reverse complement strand
TTTCATTCACATTAAATTCAGATAGTCGATCAAACCAATGGGAATTGATTTGCATCAATCCAAAGTCACGACTAACCACCTCACCGACTCTATTTTTATTTTCATTGTACGCGTTCGGCTTTAAGCTGCTCTCTACCGTTGCAATGGATTTTAAAAGCTGTGGATCGACATTATAAAATCGCCCTGCCTCATCAAAGCAAAAAGCCCAACTGAAACACGGCGATAACAGCGAAAGATAAAGTAATGGTTTCATCATAAAAAAGAGCCCTAATAATAGGACTCTCATTTTATGCCATCCCATTGAGATATCAATATTCACAAGGTAATAAAATTGTGGTCACACTGCGGTCACGTTTAGTTATTATCCAAACGGACTGTTTACAAATCGTATAATTCGATATCACTCTCTCGCCTGTTTTGGTTGCTTCGTCATTGGTGATTTTATCTTCAATGCAAGTCTCTCCCCAATCTCCACTTTGGTGACGCTGCAAATAAATCGACAAGTTAGCACCGACATTATTATCTAATAACTGCTCAATACCTTGCGTATAGACCACTTTACCCAACGAAAACGGCACAGCCGTACACATATAAAATTTTGCTTTTGTTTCTTCTCTATCTTGTGTAGCATTCAGAATGTTCATTAAATCTAACTCCGATGTAATTGAACATGCCTTGATATTTGAGACAGCAAATATCAAGGCGCTTTATTTTCACGCTTAATAAACGTCTTCCGTTTTACGAATATGATTAAACACTTCATGAATTTCATCGTAAGTGATGCCATACCCTTCGAGCTTTTCCACACAGTCACAAATATCATTGGTGTAGAAACACTCATGATTAAATAACTCACGACGAATGATCGCTTTTTTCCCGTTCTCTTTGATATCTTCGGCGATCCCTTCTTGAGCGATAGAATCTAAACGAGTCATTAATTGCTTGGCATTATCAACTGGGCAAATTAAACCCATACCTATCACCGCATATTTCACGCCCTCTTTTTTTTCATCATCGAACTGTTGATTAGAAAAAGCAAAGAACGCCCCTGCCTCATTAAAAGCCTGAGTTTGTTTGTCTTGAATATAGTGTGAGAGATATTTCATCTTTTAAGTCTCCATTTTATAATTAAGGGGATGATCCACTCTTTTATGTTTCGATGTATTGATGGTTGTTTGTCACCCATCCTATGACTACAGCACGACTATTCAGCCCTACCTTATTTGTTTCAGTAATCACATGACCTCTCGCGATGCCTTGCCCCCAGTACGGCTTATTGAGTTCTGTTTCTGGGAACAAAACCGTCAGTTCTAGCCAAACACTGGAATGCCTGGCTCTTGCTTTTACGTGAGCGGCAATCACGACAATATTTTCCACAGATGTTGATCCTGATAGGGCAACATCACGACTTGGCTCTACTGGTTGCAGACGCTTAGAGATATCATTTTTGGGTGAGCTTTCGTGCTCCAGCGGCGAAACGCTGGTCACTGAATTTGAATTAGAGAGAGTTAGGTTTGAATTTTGTTGCGCCATGAAGATTTTCCTTTTGTTTGAGTATCACTTTTCGGAGCCGCTTGGCTGTCCGCTCTCTCAACATCGTTCTGCTTTGCAAGGGCGCGCAGCGTTCATTTACCCTTGCAAAGCAGGTTGTGGGGAGAGACGGTTAACAGCCTGCGAGCCCGTAAATGATGCGAGTGAAAGGAAATCGGCGCATAAGAAAACAAGCCTTACTCGAACTTATTCAAAGGCAGGGAGAGCAACGAGGAGGCACGACG
>NZ_JBFROI010000098.1:0-16797 GCF_041471405.1 Vibrio sp. 10N.261.52.C11 | reverse complement strand
AGCGGCTTCGTTCAACAATGACTTATGCTTACTAATTTGTGATTGAACAAGAAAATGTAGAATTTAATTCTGTCTAACGAAACCAAATGAAGAAAACTTGATAATTGTTCTGGCTGGCATTGTTAAAACAAGTTTACTATTGACAATAAAGACAATATCCCACTCTCTAAAATTATCTATTTACTCATTTGTAATTAGGATAAAAACAGAGAAATATCGAAATTAACTTAGAAAAATTCATTCTATAGATTCAAACAACGCGGATTTTAATAACTCCCGAGCCTTCATATGTTTACGATAAATAATAAAATTAGATTTTATGAAAACAATTTGATCAATAAGGCTTTTTGTAAACTTTGAATTACATACTCTAAAAATAAATCTCCCTGATAAACTTGTCATAATTCCAAATGCTCTTCCAATCTTGATTCGCAACACATGGCACAGATGTGTTGCATATAGACTTCCTATAAAGCCGTTGGGAAGAAGGAGTTTATATTAAAATCAGGAACAAAAAATGAACCAACAACGTCAACTAAGCTGGAAAATAGCAGCCATTCTAGGTACGTCTTTCGGCTTTACTGCACACGCTGCAGAAATGGTCAGAGTCGATAATGATGCATTACTACAACAAAGCCTCGT
The DNA here is from genome assembly GCF_041471405.1 of Vibrio sp. 10N.261.52.C11. Taxonomy (NCBI): domain Bacteria; kingdom Pseudomonadati; phylum Pseudomonadota; class Gammaproteobacteria; order Vibrionales; family Vibrionaceae; genus Vibrio; species Vibrio sp. 10N.261.52.C11. Next base: position 16,155 of record NZ_JBFROI010000098.1, on the reverse strand, counting down.
CGCGCAGTCGAAGAGTGTTGCTCCACTTGAATTAGGTTTTTCTGAAGTTAAACGGGTGGTATTGCCCAATGGAAAAACGAAAGTTCGCTACCAACAAACTCACCTAGGTTTACCCGTCTTTGATACTTCGGTCGTGGCCACCCTTTCCAAGAACCAACCCACTCAAGTGTTCGGTTCCATGGCACAGGGGATCAGTGGTGATCTATCCAGCATCGCGCCAAAACTGAATCGAGAACAAGCGATTGAAGCTGCATTGTCTGCTCACCGCACCTTTACCGTCGGCAAAAAGTCGATTGAAAACAAAAATGCAAAACTCATGGTGAGATTGGATGAGAATCAAGTCGCCCAAGTGGTGTATCTGGTCGATTTCTTTATCGCATCCTCTATGCCAGAACGCCCTTTCTACTTTATTGATGCCACGACTGGCGATGTGCTCCAAAAATGGAATGGACTAAACCACGCTAAAGCATTAGGTACTGGCCCAGGTGGCAACCTCAAAACCACTCGATATGAATATGGCAGTGACTTCCCTAGCTTTCCCATCGACAAAACAGGCACAACTTGTACGTTAGAAAATGAATCAGTTAAGACAGTCGATTTGAGAAACGGAACGTCCGGCAGCGTAGCCTACAGCTACAACTGTGCCGACGGAACCAACTACACCGATCATAAATACATTAACGGGGCTTACTCGCCTCTTAACGATGCGCACTATTTTGGTAATGTCGTATTCGATATGTACAAAGAGTGGATGAACACGTCGCCTTTAACTTTCCAGCTGACGATGCGCGTTCATTACGGTACCGATTATGAAAACGCCTTTTGGAATGGCTCATCCATGACATTTGGAGATGGCAAAAACACCTTTTACCCATTGGTCGATATCAACGTGAGTGCTCACGAAGTCAGCCACGGATTCACTGAGCAAAACTCCGGTCTTGTGTACCGAAATATGTCGGGTGGTATGAATGAAGCCTTCTCCGACATTGCGGGCGAAGCGGCTGAATATTACTTGCGTGGCAATGTGGATTGGGTGGTCGGTAGCGATATCTTCAAGTCGGAAGGCGGTTTGCGTTACTTTGATCAACCTTCAAAAGATGGTCGTTCGATTGATCATGCCTCTGAATACTACAATGGCTTGAACGTTCACTTATCTAGCGGTGTTTATAACCGCGCCTTTTACCTTTTAGCGAACAAATCGGGTTGGAATGTACGTAAGGGCTTTGAAATATTCACAGTCGCAAACCAACTGTATTGGACGGCAAACAGCACCTTTGATGGCGGAGCCTGTGGCGTAGCAAAAGCCGCAGCAGACATGGGTTATGTGGTTGCCGATGTTGAAGATGCCTTTAACACCGTAGGCGTGAATGCAAGCTGTGGTGTCACACCTCCTACTGGCAATGTATTAACGAAAGGCACACCGATTTCGAACCTAAGCGGAAACCGATCCTCAGAGAGCTTCTACACCTTCACTGTAGATTCTGCATCAAGCGTGACGGTTTCAATGTCTGGCGGTTCAGGCGATGCCGATCTTTACGTGAAATCGGGAAGCAAGCCAACCACATCCAGTTATGACTGTCGCCCTTATCGTGCTGGCAATAATGAGCAGTGCAGTGTGAGCGCTCAGCCGGGTGTGACCTATCATGTGTTACTGCGCGGATACTCGAACTACTCTGGCCTAACGTTACGTTTAGATTGAGTTAGAGCGAGCCTCTCAAACAAGTTGTAAATCGAGAACTAGCGGTTAACTGCGAAACAAAAACCTACTCACTTTGAGTAGGTTTTTTTATGACACACCCTAGTAGTTAATAATATTGTAAGTTATTTACTGATACGTCTATTAATTTATAAATATCAAGATTACTTAGGCATTGTTTTATAAAAACAGTTTAAATTGAGATCCTGTGCTGCACAACGAAACAAAAATAACTGACTAACTTTTGAACACATTCACGTTACTGATAGGTTAATCCTTATAGGGCAAATGCTCTATTAATGATAAAAATTAAAATAAGGATTATTTATGAGACCATCTTTTCCTATCAGTATGGTGCTTGCAACGACAGTGGTTGGCTTCCAGTCTTTTGCGCAAAATATTGAGACAACTGATTCATTAGGTATTGCAGAAAGTAGCGCTGCGCAAAAGCAATCTTTGGCGTTACAAATCAGCGAGCGTTATTCCGAGCTTGAGCTTTCATTGAAGGCTCAGATCTCAGAAAAGAGCTTATCCGCGCCTGTAGATAAATTGAGCTCTACTCAGCCCTACTCTGCATTTTCAAGCCGGATGCAGAAAGCGGATCTTGGTTATCGCAAGATGAAAGGGATCAACGACTTCAGCGACTCTGTGTTAGAGGTTCGCATGGCTGATGAAGCGATGATCGAAGCTTGGAAGAATGGTGAAAAGCCGCTGTTTGCATTTGAACCATCAGGCGACGATTCGAATTGGCAATACATTGAAGCGTATGACGTGTACGGACAGGTTCATGAATTAGATGTGTACCAAATGCCAGACGTCCCAGTGTTTGTGGTTGATAGTAACGGTGCTGAAGAGCTCAAAGCAGGCTTAATGGCAATGCAGGCAGAGATGCAAAAGCTGGGTACTACAACGCAAATCAATGCCGTTAGCGATACCAATGCCGACGAGAGTAAACCTCAAAAATCGTCTTTGATGAACAGGGCTCGTCGCTCGATGGCCTTGTCGGAACCTGAGCCGTTGAATACCACACAATTAACCAAAATCCGTTTAGCCGTCGACCAAGAACCTTGGATCTCTGGTAAAGCGGAAATCTACGCTATCGTGACGGGTGTCGATTCAAGTCGTTTAGAGCCCCAGATCGACCTCGTTGAGATGCCTTATCTGGACTACGACAAACAGACGTACTACCCGAACCAGACCGTCATCTTCTGGCCTCGCTACCGTTGGGGCGCTGCAGACATGATCTTAATGGAACACGATGATGGCACAGACTACAAAGCGCTAGCAAAACTCTTGGTTCAAGCCGCAGAAGAGATACTGAAGATGATTCCTGATCCAGAAGTTCAAGGTTATGCGATCATCCCTCAGATCACAGGCAAGATTATCGATGTGATTCCTGATGGTGTATTAGTGAATGATGATGACTTCGTGGACGTGTACTACACCTTAATGCAAAACACGCCTTATGTAGACCGTCCGGGCGCTGGCGGAAATGCTGTCGCATCGTTTGCACCAGTCACGATTTCGCCAACAGAGTAAGTCGTTTCTTATTCAGTTAGGGCTTAATCGCTAGGCCCTAACTCTTCATTATCGAAGGTAAGTCAAACACAAGAGACCTACTCAGAACCTAATTACAGGGAGTAATCAAACACAATGATGTCTTCTAAAAGCGGACGAAACACATCTTTCAGCGCATCATGCTCAGGGTGCGGAAGGTAATTCTGGCGGCCTTCTTCATCGGCGAACGTCATTAACACCGAGTGGGTATAACCTTGATTCTTGTTTTCAGGGCTGTCATTTAATCCCCATTCTACTGAAGTGACCCCTTCAACCTTGTTTGGCATCGCTTCAAACAGCATCTTTAGTTTTTGAACCTCTGAAGCTTCAGCGTTTTCTTTAAACTTAATCAGTAGAATATGACGAATCATTCCCGTTTCTTTTTGAGTCATTCCTTGTCCTTTCGAGTCGTTCGCTTACTGGTTTGTAATGCTTAACCAACACCTAATAGCGATCTAAATTAGAGAACAACAAAATGCCACACGTTACACAACATGCCAAGGCTAGATCGCTAGAGTTTATAAAATACTCCACAACCCAATAACGAAAAATGCTGCACCCGAGGGCGCAGCATTTCTCATGACAATGGTAAGCACATCTTTAACGTTAATCACGACGACCTGTAAGCTGGATCGTTTGGTCTTGATCTACGTTCTTTTGGAATTGGATTCCGCCGTTAGACGCTTCATTTCTTCCTTCCAGTGTTAAGTCAGATTCAACACGCTCAGCCTTGACTTGATTACCTTCGCTTCTTGTCATGTCGATAGTCCCTGTATACGTACCGTCGGCAGCAAAAGCCGTGTTCATTGAAAGAGCCATTAAGCCTAGTGCGATTAACTTTTTCATACATCACCTCATATTATTTTTAATTATTTGTTCGTTTGGTATCAGTGTTTCTTTGTTGAGGTAACTTTAGCGCTTGAGTGAAAGCCATTCGAGGAAAAGCAAGATTTACCAAATGGAAAATCAAGGGATTAGCGAAGTTCTGACGCTGTTCTGTCTTATCTGTTTTGTACTACCACTATGATATTAGAGTCACATAATTTCTGTACGCCTACCGCACCGAAATTACTGCCTATAAAAGGATTCATTTGGAGAGCCTGTGGACATCAATCTAGACATTCAAAATATCCTCGTCATCAAGCGTATGTATGAACTTCGCAATGTTGGACTGGTTGCGGAGTCGTTAGGAAAAACCTCTGGGGCGATCAGCAAGAACCTCTCGAAGTTAAAGTTGCAGCTCGACGACCCACTGTTCATTCAAACCAAACACGGGTTTGAACCCACGACTTTTGTTGAAACCAACATCGAAAATTTTGAGCAGATCTTGAGCAGCGTCGAAGCCATTAAACACCAAGTATTTTCGCCAGAAACTTACCAAGGTGATATCAAAATCTACGCAAATACACTGTTCTGGGAGCGCTTTGGCTCGAAGCTCTACTTTGCTCTGAGTAAAGAAGCCCCGCATGCTCACTACTCATTCGTTCGGTGGGGAAGCAATGTGAGGAACAGGCTCATCGACGGCGAAGAATCCATAGCGGTTCATTACTTTGATGAAACCTTGCCACAGTCAATTTCTCAAATGGAATTCGGCAAAGGAAAAGTGGTGTTCTTCGTGAGAGAGGATCATCCAGCGAAAGACTTTGAGTCGCTCGCCAACTACCCAATCATTCTATTTAAAACCCCGGGATGGAATGACAATAAATACCCGATCCTTGATCGCCTTAGGAATATCGGTTTTCACGTCAACCCAAGAGTGGAAGTCGACCACCCTGCGATGATTCACGATGTTGTGTTCAAATCCGACTATTTTGGTATCACCCTCAATGGCAGCGTACCAGAAGGCTGTCGTAGTATTGATTTGCCCGAAAAACTGACGATCGATGTGGGTTATGTGATGAGCTGCCGTCGTTCACAGAAAGACGCGCCTTTGAATCAATGGCTATTCCAAATGCTAAAGTCTACCCTAAAAAACAAACAAGCGTAGTTCAGCATCTAAAGGCCTAAATGATTAACGGGTTAAGAGCTTAAAAGCGTAAAGGCTTAAAGGCTTAGCTGCTTAACGACATAACTCCCCTATCATCCAAAAAAGAAAAGGCTCCCGAGGGAGCCTTTGATTATGTTTCTAGTGACTATTCGCTTATGTTTTTATTTTAAAATGCTTCTTCGAGCGTTTGTTCATTCTTTTTTTCTGTTTGTTTCTCGCTGGTCTCTACCTCTTTCAAGCGCGCAGTGAAGTGTCTTAACACCGGCGGCTCGTAGGTAAAATCGAGCCCTTTCACTTGTCCTGCATTCTCTTTCACTTTTTCGAATGCTTCGATGATGAAGTCCATGTGCGTTTGTGTGTAGGTCGCGCGAGGAATGGTAAGGCGCAATAACTCAGCAGGACATGGGTGTTGTTCACCTGTTGCTGGGTCGCGTCCTTGCAGCAAAGACCCAATCTCAACCGCTCTGATACCCGCGACTTTATAGAGTTCGCACGCCAAAGCATGTGCGGGAAACTGACCAGCCGGGATATGAGGCAGCAATTTACCCGCATCGACAAACGCAGCATGACCGCCTGCTTGCTGGCACACGATGCCCATCGCTTCTAAGCCATCAACTAAGTATTGAACCTGGCCAATGCGGTACTCTAACCAATCTTGGCGCATGCCGTCATAAAGGCCAACCGCAAGACGCTCCATTGCGCCACCTTCTAAACCACCATAGGTTGGGAAGCCTTCTTGCACCACACATAAGGTTCGACACTCTGTGTACACATCCATGAAAGAGTCGTCTTTAAAGCACAACAAGCCGCCCATTTGTACCATGGCATCTTTCTTGGCAGACATGGCTAAGCCATCCGCGTATTTGTAGGATTCACGCGTGATCTGTTCGATTGTCCAATCTTGATAACCCACTTCTCGTTGTTGAATGAAGTAGGCATTTTCAGCGTAGCGTGCCGAGTCCATGATCACAGGAATATCGTACTTCTGAGCAATTTCATAAACGGCTTTTAGATTGGCTATAGACACTGGCTGTCCACCAGCAGAGTTACAAGTAATGGTACTCACAATGTAAGGAACATTGGCCGCGCCCGCTTCTAAGATCGCTTCTTCCAGCTTCACCACATCGAAGTTGCCTTTGAAGTCCGCATTCACAGAGGTATCGAACGCTTCTTTGGTATAAACGTTCTTTGCCACACAGCAATTCACTTGGGTGTGACCTTGTGTTGTATCGAAGAAGTAGTTAGACAGGGCGACCATTTTGCTGCGATCGAGTCCTTTCTCCATTTCACGCTTCTTGATAAGAACAGGTATGTAGATCTGCTCTGCGCCGCGCCCTTGGTGTGTTGGAATCGTCAACTCGTAACCGAAGATATCCTTAACCGCGTTCGACAATGCGTAGTAACTGCGGCTACCACTGTAAGCTTCATCCCCCATTAACATCGCGGCTTGCATACGTTGGGTGATAGATCCGGTTCCGCTGTCTGTCAGTAAGTCGATAAACACATCATCACTATCCAGTAAGAATGGGTTCATGCCCGCTTCAACAATGGCTTGTTCACGATAGGCGCGAGTTGTTCTTTTTACTGGTTCTACAACACGAATACGAAACGGTTCTGGTAGATGTTTGAAGTTTTCCATAATAGTACCTTTCTATACATTCCGATCAGGTCGAAATCTATTTTCTTTAGATGTCACGAATCCTCACCATTAATTTAATAGTTCCGCATAAAGATAGACGGAAATTAACAATGAAAATAAACAAGTTAAATAATTAGTTATTAATCGAACCTAAACAGAGGCTGAGATAATTAGCGAGAACGACAAAACAACGAATATTCTGCACGAAATAATAAGTGCGACATTCATGCGTTCAAAGGTTATCAAAGCACGCTGCTTTGCTGGCGCGTGACGCCTAGAGGGTACTACTCTGAAGAAAGGCGGAACGAGAGCTGGTGATCTAAGGTATACCAAGCTAACAAGGTTAGCCATGTTGTTGATTGCCATTTCAGATACATGTTCACAATATATCCCTACGTTGAAATCAAGATGATCCGAAATTTAAATATAGTGCAATTGTTTTATAAATACAGCTTAGAAAAGTATAAATGTGATCAACATTTAGAATGATAATTAAATACGATAGCATGTTATATAAACTGTGAATCACAGCCGTTTATATACTATTAAACTAGTTCAGCGAGTTACTTAATAATATCGGATCTCTTTTAAACTCAATACATCTCTAATAAGGGGCGAAGATGGCTGTTTTCTAAAAAGCTGTCTTCTAGAGAGCTACTGAGCTTAAAAAGCCAAACTCTAAAACTCGCCGATCTAAAAAAGATAAGCTCTGATGAGGCTCAAACCTCACCAGAACTGTATTCGCAATGAATAACTTACTTTTTCTTCACGACTTGCTTGATGGCCATTTCAGCCAGTTTTGGCGTCGCTGCTTTCAATGCACTGGGGGCAACCTTCTTACCCGCCTTGACCGCTTTATTCAGTTGGCCTTTAACCGACGTCCCTCTTTTCATGGCTTCTAAACGTTGGCGATTTCTCTGAACGTTATTTGCGTCAGCGATACGCTCGATCAACGTCTGCCTTAAAGTATCTAAACCAAACTGTACCTTTTCTGGCGCAATCGCCAGCGGTAACACGATATCGGTTTGCAGCAATATATGATTGTATTCGAGCGCTTGAGCAATGATCTTCGCTTTGGTCGATGTTGGATTCTCTAAGTCATACGGTGGCTGCCAATCGTCTACAGGCTTTAATCTGTCTACCTGATTCACAACCGACACCACAATCGGTTTCTTGCGTGAGATGTTCTTAGGATCGTCATAGAAAGCATCAAATCTATCTTTCAATTGCTTATCCAAATCACGTGCAGACTGATTGGCTTTAAGCACCCATAGCACCACATCCGCTTGGGTCATCTCTTTCAGCATTAAGGCTTCGGTTTTAGGATTGCCATCAAGCCCCTGAAGATCAACAACGCGAACATCATTGTCGTCGACAAATGCGTTGTATACGGTTGAAGTGTCGGTTGATGGCAGTACATCGACCTCGGCAACCAACTCTTGCTTAAGCGCATTGATAAGTGAAGATTTACCAGAACTGGTTTGCCCCACCAGCACGATTCGCACAGGCTCTAATTCAGGAGCAAAGCGTTGTTCGTCGAGTTCAGAAACATCGGACGCTTTCAATGCTTCATCTTCAATGCTGAAACGTCCGCTATAGAGATCAATCGCCACCGCCGCAACTTCATCTAATAAGGCTTGTTTGGCGGCGTATTGCATGTCATCAACCACACCTCTTGTCATTGAAGATGTCGCTTGCTCTCTCCCTAAATCAGAAACAACTTTTAACGGGTTCAAATAGAGGTTTTTGAGGTGATTCCCCCAAATAGCGGCCTTAACGATCTTCTGCCCTAGCTCACCGTATTTATCGTAGGCTTCGTAGCCCGCCTTAATGTAAGAAACCTTGAGATACTCAATGCCCGGTATATGCTCTCGCACTACCAGTTTGTAGCGTCGGCTTACCTCTTCGAACAGCTTTAGCCCTTCAGGAATCGAGAAATCGAGCGATTTCTTATCAAACTTTTTCGCAACAAATTCAAGTACCTCTAAACCGGTTTGGTCTAGGTTACCCCACTCTATGTCGACCATTAATTGTTGGCGTACATGGTGTTTTGAATCATTCCAGATCGACAGTTCTTTTTGAGACCAATCAGCCGAAGCCTTAACCAATGCATCGTTGATATCAGCTTTTTTATGCTGTGATTCAGCTTCAGCAGTATCCTCGCCAAGGCCGCCACTCTCTTTATTCGAGAAAGACTCTTTATTTGAAGAGCGGCTTGAAGAACGGCTAGAAATGAATAAAGGAATGGTGAACACCAAGGTACTCACGGCAATGGCAATCGACATTTCGAGTAGATAACCGTATTTGATCGCCAAGAAGACACCAAAACCCATCATGATAATGCTTGGGAAGATCGCCGAAATCAGGGCAATGCCCCAGCGTCCGCTCGATAGCACCGCCAGTAATCGAAATAGGTTTCTAATTTTCTTCATAACCCGACGCCGCCTTTCCTTTTTTCAGAGATTCTTTGTAGATCTTCTGCATCTCTTGTTCAGACACTTCTTCACCTTTGTTCTTATGATAGAAGTAAAAACAAGCCGCGCGACCTAAACCATAAGAGGTGCCGAAACTCATTGCCGCTGCAGCCACCGCACCTACCGTTTGACCATAAACTGGAATCAGCTTTATCAACTGTCGAGTGCCCAGCTTCATTCCGTATTGCAAAGCAAAGCTGCTTCCCAGAGTGCCTATCAACTCACTAAAGACTCTCTTATTCCATTCGACCCCATATTGATTGGCCAAGCTGTGAAGCATTTTGGCTTGAATCGCAGGTACCGACACCAAACCAACACCCGGAATCAGGTCACTCGCTGCGGCACTTCCTGCATACCAAAGCACTTCGTTTTCTACTTGATCAAAGTTGGCTTCTTCTTGCGTGGAATGTTCTTTGTCTTGCACCATCATGCCTATAACAGGAAGTATGCTGGTCAAGCGATCTAACAAGAATTCGAGGTTATAGACATCACCATTATCGGTTTCAAAATCGACCGCTACCGATTCAAACTCTTTACCCCAAGCCTTCTCTACTTGGTTGGTGTTGAACTGAATTTGCCTTGCTCGATCTGGTTCACTGGAAGACAACACCGCCGTATGAACCAGCAACAAGTGTTTAATCTTCTTCTGTTTCTTAATCTGTTTTAGAGCCGTAAGCACAGCGGATTGTTCAGGTTCGTCGGCTTTCATTACAACGACTAACGCATTACCTGCCTGACCAATCTCTTCCAAATCCTCTTTCGCATCGTAATTCGCTTCGCTGAGTCCTCTGGTATCAAGAAACCTCATCACGGGTTTGTCTTGCGGAAACTCATACGACATCGCCGTCATGGTACAAGGCGCAAAACCATTGCCCACTTCTACAGAAGAGTCGCCCGTGACCGCTTGAATAAACGATGACTTGCCCGCCCCCGTTTTGCCCAACAGCCACAATGTAGGAAGATGCTTGCGCTGATATTCATGAGCCTGAGTCAAGTCTGGGTTCTTGCTCGGATTAATGAAGTCTTTTATTTGATCAAACATGTTTAGAGTAACGCTCACTTGATGTTGAGATTCGAGTTGATGACAAAGCAATACTGACTTATATAATCACAAATCATATTAAACTTATGTTTGTTCAGTCGCACAGGTTTACAATGCCTAAACGCTTGTTTTTATTTGCGCGCTCATTTTTATAGACGCTTTTTTATACGTACGGGTATCATCGTATTGATTCGGGTACCTAACGAACATCAACAAACACAGAGAGCTCAAAGAGAAGTATGGAACAAATTTATTTAGCTGGCGGCTGCTTGTGGGGTGTACAAGAATTTATTAAGTACGTTCCTGGTGTTATCAGCACAGAAGCAGGCCGTGCTAATGGAAGCGCCCAGCCAACAGAGAACAAAACGACACAAAGCGACGGCACACAAAGCGATTACAATGGCTACGCGGAGTGCGTACAAATTGAATTTGATCCAAACATCACGTCAGTCACGATTTTGATGGAACACTTGTTTGAGATTATCGACCCTTACAGCTTGAATAAACAAGGTGTCGATGTCGGAGAGAAATACCGCACAGGTGTATACAGCACTAATGCAGAACACTTAACCGAAGCTAAGCACTATATTTCTTCAAGAGATGATGCCGACCGTATCGCTGTTGAGGTGTTGCCGTTGACCAATTATGTTGCCAGCGACGACATCCACCAGCATCACTTAAGTCACTTCCCTGAAGATCACCACTTATGTCATATCCCTTGGGATCTACTGCATAAGTATAAATCACAGTAGTCTCGACGTAAGATTGAGATGATCACGACCTAAGATCGATAAAGCCTCAACAGACATTATCTGTTGAGGCTTTTTAAGTGTTATGGTCAGGACTGCTATCGTGAATTGATTTGGTAGCTCAAGCCATTAACCTTTAGCCATTAGCCATTAGCCATTAACTAATAAATTACTTAGTCGTATTCTCAAGCACGTAGTCTGGACCCGCTGTTTCAGCTGTCACAACCGCAAGTTTAGACACGTCTGCGCCTTCACCTTGGTAAGCGTTAATGCCATTTTCTACAACGACTTTTGGTAGCTCAACCGAGTAGCCTTCGATCAGTTCAGAATCCGTTACTTGACCTACGTAAGTTTCGTCTGTGTAGGTTGCGCCAACTAATGGGAAGTCTTGCGTTGCACGTACACTTACAAACTCAGGTGACTGCGAGTTATCAACCACGTTGTGTTTGAACGCCACATCAACGCCCGCATAAATGCCTTCCACTTCTGCGTTGTCAAACAAACTTACACGGTGGCTTTGGTTGCCGTAAACAATACCCCACTCAGTATCAACTAGCGAGTTGTTCTCGATCGTGATGTTTTTCGGTGTCCACTGCTTATTAAGCTCTTTGCCTTTCACCGATTGATCTAGCTGCTCACCATTCGCTACGTCGATGATGCCCGTGTTAATAACAATGCCGCCACGTAGATCAGCGTTGCCTTCAATCACACCATCACGACCACGAGTGTTGGCAATGTAGTTATTGCGAATCACATGATCTTCATCGTAGATACGAATGCCGCCCGTTAGGCGCTTTCCATTGCCAAGAATCATGTTGTTCTCAACTGTGTTGCCTTTACCGTGGCGCAGTGAAATAAGAGCTGCACTTTGGAAGATCGTGTTGCCTGAGATCGTGTTGTCGCCCGACTTAATCGAGATAAGCTCACGCTCACCATCCATATCGATCATTAGGTTGTTCACGAACTTAGAACTTGAATCCCACTGTGAAGATTTAGAATCACCAATACGGATCGCTTCCCAGCTGTTGCCGTTGTAACGAATCGCTTCTTTAATGTCGAATTCGTTGAACTGGTTAGGCTTTTGGTCCATGAAGATGTTGTTTGCGATCAGGTGGTTGTCTGCTGTGTCATCTTTTTGCACACCAATCAAAGTGCCGCGTTTTTGCTTACCTTCGAAACGGTTGTTGATGACTTTGCCGTCTTTACCCCATAGAGAAACCCAAAGATACTTTGGATACTCAGAACGACGCTCGTCTGGCTCGTACGTGTAATCGTGGTTGAAGTAGTAGAATGTTGAGTTTTGAAGCGTATTGCCATTACCCATCATACGAACTGCGCCAAAGCGTTCGTTAGGACCGCCCTCAGTAAATACCAAGCCATCAAGCGTGATGTCATCACCTTTCAGTTCAAACTGAATCAAACCAGTGATCCACGCAGAACCTGCTTGCTCGGCCTTGATAGTGATGTCATTCGCCGTGATCGTCACTTGACCTAAGTTCGCGTATTTACCGGCAGGGATCACCAGTTCGTCGCCATCTTTTAGGTTTTCAAATTGTGCTTTAAGCGCAGCCACTTGCTCTTCCGAAGCAACGGCTAAAGTGTCGCCATCTACCTCTGTTAAGCGGTCACTGCTCAATAGGTAACTACGGTCAATTTCGCTAACAGCAGGCGTAGCTTGTTCAGCGACACTGACTACGGGTGCTGTTTTTTCTTGTGTTGTACAGCCTGTTGCAAAAGCGAGTGCGAACGCGCTAATAATGCTTACCGATAATAGTTTTTTGTTCATCGTACATCTCACATTAAAGTTTGGATTATAAAAATGACGACCACCCGTTCAGGTGGCCGTGATGTTATTTAGGATGCGTATTAAATTAGCCTTCGGCTGGAGTCACTTCGTCTTGTTGCTCGACTTTGTCATCGACTGCTTTAACAAGTAACAGACCAACAGAGAACACAATCAAGCCACACAGAACGAATACCATGCGTCCCCACATTGGGTTTGGCAGTACGAACATAGTCATTACGCCCACACCCGCTACCGCGATAAGTGAACCCAACATACGACGTTGCTTGTTATCCAGTTTCTTCTGTTCATTACTTTCAGCAACTAGTGGCGTCGCTAGGTTGTTGAAGAACTTGTCTACGTCTTTCTCACGGTGCTCAGCAAGAGGCTTGTAGAACAGTGTTGAAAGAACAAAGAAGCCAGCAGTAAATATGATGTGACCGATAAGGCCGATAGCCACTTTCAGGTCAGCCCACTCACGGCCAGTTAGTTCATTTAGACCGAACCAGTTTTGAATCATGTCCGCAGTGATAACGAAACCAACGAAGTAAGAAACCACACCACCTACAACTAGCGTGCCCCAACCTGCCCAATCCGGTGTTTTACGGATGAAGAAGCCACAGAATGCTGGAATTGTCATTGGGAAGCCGATCAATGCGCCCACGTACATCATGGTGTCGAAAAGGCTCAGACCTTTAAGAGAGTTGATGAACAGAGCAACCAAGATGATCGCGATACCGAAGAAGGTAGACGTTAGTTTAGAAACAACCATTAGCTCTTTCTCTGTCGCTTTGGGACGAAGAATCGGCTCGTAGAAGTTCTTAACGAAGATACCTGAGTTACGGTTTAGACCTGAGTCCATTGAAGACATTGTTGCTGCGAACATAGCGGCAATCAGAAGGCCAACCATACCTGCAGGCATGTATTCTTGAACGAAGTAAAGGTAAGCGAAGTCAGCGGCTTTGCTGCCAGCTTCTGGGTAAGCTGCTGCTAAATCAACACCTTGACCTGCCATGAACCAAGAAGGCATGAACCAGATGATTGGACCAAGCGTCATTAGTACACAAGCAAGTAGAGCTGCTTTACGTGCGTTATTTGAATCTTTCGCAGCAAGGTAGCGGTAAGAGTTAAGCATGTTGTTGGTGATGCTGAACTGCTTTAAGAAGATGAACACAGCCCAGATGCTGAAGATGCTCATGTAGTTCAGGTTATCACCCGTAATGAATGAATCTGTTGGGAAGTCGTTAACGATCTGCGTAACGCCGCCACCGTGGTAAATCGCAACCACAGCACACGTCACCGTTACCGCCATGATGATAACCATCTGCATAAAGTCAGATGCGATTACCGCCCAAGAGCCGCCTGTTACTGACATTACTAGTACAACCAGACCCGTTAGGACAATCGTCGTTGTCATATCAAAGCCGAAGATACCCGATGCGATGATTGCTAGACCATTCAACCAAATACCTGCAGAGATAACGCTGTTTGGCATACCAGACCAAGTAAATACTTGCTCATTCACCTTACCAAAACGCATACGAATCGCTTCAATTACCGTCACAACACGCAGTTGACGGAACTTCGGAGCGAAGTAAAGGTAGTTCATTAGGTAACCGAATGCGTTCGCGATGAAGATAATCGCTACGGCAAAGCCATCGGTAAAGGCTTTACCTGCTGCACCAGTAAATGTCCAAGCACTGAACTGGGTCATAAATGCGGTTGCACCTACCATCCACCACAGCATATTACCTCCCCCACGGAAGTAATCACTTGTCGTACTTGTAAACGTTCGAAACATCCACCCTATCGCAATTAAGAATAGGAAGTAGATGCCAACTATCAGGGTATTGAGTTCCATCGTTAGACCTTTTATTTATGTTTTTTTGTTGAGGTCACTATAAATAAATGGCAAGTATATTTGTACTACAATAATCCAAATGCGTGACAATGATCTTACAGTCTGACACCCAATTAATCATACAAGTGATCGAGTTCAAAGTTGCACCACCTAGGAGCGCAATTCCTCAAGTCAGTGCAGTTATCCGCACTAAATTTCGACCAAAACCCCGAAAAACATGAACAAAGTCTCTAAAAATCGAAGATTCATCGTTAAAAACTATTATTCTTGACGATCAAAGCTTAAAGAAGAGCAGCAAAAATATCGTTAGATATAATTTATAAAAATGAATTAAACCAATATATTTGTAGTACAAATAAGATCGATAATTTGCTTTTAAAAGTTCCCTATATTAGGCAGCCAATAATGAAAACTTGAAAACCACTATTAGATACTGACAGGGATACACGGAAGTGAAATGCTTTTAACACACCCGTTACACTTTCCCCGTCCAATAAAAAGGTGTCATTATGAAGAAATACGTTCCAATCTTAATTGCTCTTAGTACGGTATCTTCTATGAGCTATGCAGCAACACCGCGTGAAGATGCTGTTGACTACTTACAGATGCGTAAAGGCGTGGCTTACCAAGTAAACCATTCAAAACCTTTCACTGGTCAATTTGAAGAGAAGTTCGATAACGGCCAAGTCGCGACCCAAGCTCAGTTTGCCGATGGCTTAGAACTTGGGCTAGAAACTAACTGGTATCCGAATGGCCAAGTCGCTTCTAAAGTGAATTACGTAAAAGGTGAACTGCAAGGCAAAGCTGAAACCTGGTATCCAAACGGACAGAAAAAAGCAGAACTCAATTATAAAGACAATGAACTATCAGGCACCGCCTCTCGCTGGTATCCCAATGGGGAACAAAGCTTGACAGCTGAATACAGCGACGGACAAAAAGATGGATTGGTAACGGACTACTACCCGAACGGTAATAAGGCCAGCCAAGCGAAGTTTGATGAAGGTGAAGTCGCGAACGGAAAACTTACTCGCTGGAATACTAACGGTGACAAAGTGGAAGAACTGACCTTTAAAGATCACAAAGTCACCTCTAAACAGGTGTGGATGCCTACAGAAAGCTAAGCCTCAAGAACAGCTCTCACGGAGCTCTTTGATATAACTAAACGCCTGCTGTTAAAGTTTGCAGCTACACGTCTGCAACTAAGAGACAAGAGAAGAGAAGAGAAGGGAAACGAACATTCATGTGATTAAGCGTGAATGTTCGTGGCTTTGATGCTGTAACAGACTCACTTGAGCGTGTTGTCATCAACCTAAAAGCCTATTCTTAAGCCGCGGTTTACACGCTTATTGGACCCTGTAAATAATTCT
>NZ_JBFROI010000097.1:0-13941 GCF_041471405.1 Vibrio sp. 10N.261.52.C11 | reverse complement strand
AAAGTTATTTATTTTTATTTGAGTAGTTAATGACATTGTGGAAATCATGATTGCCAATAAAAAAAGAAGAGAAGGCGATTTCTCTCGAGATAAAATTCAGCAAAAATACAATGTGCTTGAAGGCGCTCGACAAAGAATTTGCTATCTTTTCGACAACTTTAACCATTTCTATGTTTCCTTCTCTGGAGGGAAAGACTCTGGCGTCCTTTTAAATCTGACTATTCAAGAAGCGAAAAAGCGTGGTCGATTACCTGTCGATGTACTCATCGTGGACTTTGAAGCTCAGTATCATGAAACTCATGCCTTCATTGAGCGCATGGTACTGGACGGAGAAATTAACCCCTATTGGGTTTGTTTACCGCTCAGCTTAAGGAATTCAATCTCACAGTTTCAGCCTAAATGGCTTTGTTGGGATCCTGCTAAAGAAGCGCAATGGGTCAGGGACCGACCACCGCATAAAGGCGTGATTTCAAACCCGGATGTATTCCCTTTTTTCCAAAACGGGATGGAGTTTGAAGACTTTGTTTTTAAGTTTGCTCATTGGTACCAAAAGGAAAGGGGTGAGCCAATCGCTGTGTTAATCGGTATACGTGCTGATGAATCTTTACATCGCTTCAATACCATTAAAAATAGGTCCAAAAAAAAATTTTCAGATAAATATTGGACGACTAAAATGCAGCCAAATGTGTATATGGCTTATCCCTTATACGATTGGAAAACTAAAGATATTTGGGTTGCGAATTACCGCTTTAGTTGGGATTACAACCGTATTTACGACTTAATGCATAAGGCCGGCGTCCCTCTTTCACAGCAGCGGCTTTGCCAACCTTTTGGCGATGAGCAAAGAAAAGGGCTGTGGCTATATCAAATATTAGAACCTGATACCTGGCAAAAATTAGTTGCCAGAGTAGAAGGATGTAACTTTGGTGCTCGATACTCAAAAAGTCAGGGGCGTATCCTTGGTTATTATCGCTTTGAATTACCACCGGGGCTTAGCTACCGGCAATACAGTAAATACCTTCTGAAAACCATGCCGCCACATGTAGAAAAACATTACCGAGACCGAATTTTTAAGTTCTTACAGTGGTGGCGTAAAAACGGTCCTCAAAAAGGAGTGACCTGCATCCCTGATTACGCAGAGAGTAAATTGGAATCTAGGAAGCAAGTTCCTAGTTGGAGAAGAATTTGTAAAGTACTGATTAAAAATGACTATTGGTGCCGAGGACTCTCTTTTGGGTACAACAAGTCCTTAGCAAAACAATACCATGCCCTCTATGGAGAAGAAGAGTGATACGAATGGAAAGTGAACCTACTCTAGCTTATCAGCATCGCACCAAGAAGCCGTTGAAATCTATCAATAACACGGACAAACAAGTCATTGATAAGGTCGCAATTTACAATAAAGCAGCCAAAGTACTCATCGAGCTTATTCCTGATTTACCGCCAGCTTGTCATGTTGAAATGATCCCACTTGATGAAATAGAAGCTAATCAATACAACCCAAATAAAATGGCGCCTCCAGAAAGCAAACTCCTAAAAACGTCGATGGAGAAAAATGGTTTAACTATGCCTATTTTGGTTAATCGTTTGAATACTTCGGTCAAAAAATACGTTGTCATCGATGGGTTTCATCGTTATCAATTATTATTGAACCACCCAGAGCTGCAAACCCTAACGGGGTACATCCCCGCGGTGGTCCTTAATTTGCCTGAAGAAAATTGCATATCGACTTCTGTTCGCCATAACCTGGCGCGTGGCTCACACCAAGTTGAACTGATTGCAGATCTGATTATTCAACTCAAAGAGATGGGATGGGCAAATCATAAAATTTGTTACGAATTGGGAATGGATAAAGATGAAGTTCTACGATTACAGCAAGTCACAGGCCTCGCTGCTGCCTTTAAAGATCAAGAATTTTCACAGTCCTGGGAGTAATTGATTTTTTAGCAATCACGCCGTAAACCCTCGCCAGCTCTGAGGGCGGGGAGATAAGGCGAAAGTGCGATAGCACTTTAAGATAGACAGCCCGAAGCAGTTGATATACGACTGTTCATGAATACAGTTAAGGATTTTGAGTGTTAAGAGCAACTAAGGCACGCATTTACCCAACGTAAGAGCAATCTGAGTTTTTAATAGCTCAGTTTGGCGTTGTGCGAACCACAAAGCTCTACATTTAAAGTCGCATATGTACCGCAAGCTTCCGAAAATGAAACCTGTAGAGGCGAACATTCACCGTGAAATTGTAGGTAAAGTTAAAAGTATTACTGTCAGGTTGAGTAAAACAGGTAAGTTCTACGCATCTATCCTTGTTGATGATGGAGTGGAAGCGCCTAGTTTGCTTCATACAGTGAGTAAGGTGACAGGTATTGATCTTGGTCTGTCTCACTTTACTATTGAATCGAACGGCAGAAAGACAGCTAACCCCAGATTTATAAAGCGTGCTGAGAAGAACCTCAGACGTAAGCAGAAGTAGTTATCTCGTAAAGCTAGATTGCTATTAGCTAAATGCGATGAAAAAGTCGCTAACGCTCGCGCTGATTTTCAACACAAACTCTCTCGAACTCTCGTAGACAAAAACCACGCTGACCCCCCAAAAGATAGACGTTATTCTGTTAAGTGTAAGTGGTCAACATTTCGGACACTGATTTAAGCCTATTTTCGGCATTTACTGGCGACAGCCCATGAGTTGCGTGCTGAGGCCGAGGCCGATTGTAGTAACTCATCAAGTAATAGCTCATATCTTTCCTTGCCTGAAATTGTGGCATCAGGCTTATCTGATAAAGACCATTCCACAACGCGTCGGCTTAAGTAGGTCTACTTCGAACCAGACCCAATCTAAGTAAGATCATCGCGTCTAGCCTCTCCAATTTTGCATGTTTATATCGATGCGAACCTGGCTGATTACTCATTAACCAGCTTCACGCATTCTCTGACGAACCTTAAATCCCCCCCGATTTTGACACCTTCTGCACTCAACATCGAAACAATATTTTTTAGTTAGGTTAACTAGGTAGAAATATTAGGCTAATTTAGAATTTAATTAAT
This sequence comes from Vibrio sp. 10N.261.52.C11, assembly GCF_041471405.1. Lineage (NCBI taxonomy): Bacteria > Pseudomonadati > Pseudomonadota > Gammaproteobacteria > Vibrionales > Vibrionaceae > Vibrio > Vibrio sp. 10N.261.52.C11. Next base: position 10,896 of record NZ_JBFROI010000097.1, on the reverse strand, counting down.
ATGTCATTCCTAAAATTAAGTTCTAGATTCTAGGTTCTAGCGCTTTTTTGTGCCTCCTAGCTTGTAAGGGGAGCAGTCTAAAAGAGCAATTGAACTAAAGAAAAGAAAGGTATTTATTTATGTCTAGTATGAAACAGGTAAGGAGCACAACCCCGCCTTCAATGATTGGAGGAGCCTGTATTGTCGCTTGTATTTGCGTCGGCGCTGGTATGCTTGGACTTCCCGCTGCAGGGGCTGGGGTCTGGACCATCGGTGCTTTAATGGCTTTGCTCTTCACTATGCTCATTATGACAACCAGTGGTTGTCTGTTACTCGAAGTTTTAAAAGATTATCCATACAGGTCGTCTTTTTCTTCCATCACAAAAGATTTGTTAGGAAAAGAGGTTAATTTTTTTAATAACTTAATGATCTACTTTGTGGGAGGGATTTTACTGTACGCTTACATCACTTCATCTGGACTGATCATTAAGGAGTACTTTGGCCTTTCCCCTAAACTAGCTTCTATCCTTTTTGTGCTTATCTTTTCTGGACTAGTTTGGCATTCAACAAAAACAGTTGACCGCATTTCCATGGTGTTGATGCTATTTATGATTATCAGCTTTATTTTTGGGACTGCTGGCCTTTGGTTTAATGTTAATCTTGTTACTTTGTTGGATACTGCTCACTTAAAGTTTGAGTATGCGCAATACGTATGGGGGTTTTTCCCTATTGCTTTAACTTCATTTGGATACCAGCACAGCGTCTCCACTCTGCGAGACTACTACCTTGATGAAAGGCTCGCACAAAGGGCGATTGTAGGCGGAACGCTCATGGCGTTCTTTATCTACACCATTTGGCTATTAAGTATCTATGGTAATTTACCAAGAATTAGCTTCGGCCCTATAATTGCAGAAGGTGGAAATATAGACATCTTACTCATCAGCTTAAAAGCAGTGTTGGCTGAAGAAACCCTATCAAATGTCATTAGTGCTTTTTCAGCGGCGGCCATTTTGTCGAGTTTTATTGGGGTAGGGTTGGGTGTGTTTGATTTTTTGGCCGATCTTTTTCAATTTGATGCTACCTCCAAAGGAAGAACCAAGACCTGGGCGGTTACATTTATTCCGCCTCTTATTTTTTCTCTTCTTTTTCCTTTTGGTTTTCTTAGCGCAATTGGTTATGCAGCGTCTGCCGCTGCGATTTGGGCATGTATCGTACCGGCATTGTTAGTAAGGAAATCGAGACTACAAAGACCAGCGTTTAACAACCTTGAAGAGAGTGAAGAAGATCAGAAAAAATCGAAGGCTTACCAAGTGCCTGGAGGAGAGTTGGTGTTGGTTGGTGTGTTTATCTACGGTGTGAGCATCATCGTTATCAACGTACTAGTCCTGTTCGAAGCGCTGCCCGTTTTTGACGGCGTCTAGCCTTATTAATTTTAAAATTACCCATCCAAAAGATTCAAATCACGGTCAAGGACGAGCAACCCGAGCGCTGAGGGGCGTGGTTATTTGCCGATCGAGCCCTATTAGGACGGTTTTAAAATAAACTCTAGCGGCAAAATCTTGGGTTCCGAGTAAATTTAAATAAAGTAAGCATGAACAAGAAGGATTAGTGATGAAAGTGAGTGTCTATATCGATCAAGTGTTGTTCAAACAAGCACTCAGAGCCGCCAAAAGCTCTGGACTGACCCCGTCCCAAACCATTGCCCATTGGGCGGCAATGGGTCAATTCATGGAAACCAAATCCCTCGGATCGCTGAGGCTCATACAGAGTGGCCCTAGAAAGAAGTAAATTTCCAGCGTTTTCATCGCTCTGGCGAAACCTTGGAGCCCCAGTAAACATCGTTAATAAAGACATTGAAAAGCCGAGCCAGCCCTCGGCCTTTCGATAGCGTTGCCGACGGAACTTGAATGTTCCGTACACAGATGGCCAGAGAAGAATGGCTCTTATGGATGTTTGAAATTCTTGAGAACCAAGTGATAGACAGAAACTCTGAAGCGCCGGCGGATTGCGTGGTGATTTCTGGCGCAATTTTACTCGACGTCCAAAAGAAATGAAGCGTTGGGAAGTATGAATAGAACTCCCCATGCTCCTTGGTGAGCGCAGTTAATTCGGGGACGGTTAGCTTTGCTAAATCCTTGCAATAACGGTCATATTGTCTACCAACACTGTCATTTTTCTCGCACCATCTTGTTGTCGAAAATTTGCATAATGTCCGTCCATCGGGGCATTCTACTCTAGCGCTTGAATGCTTTTTGCGTAAGACCGCACCACATTATATTTCATCTCATTAACGGTATAATTGAGTTTTTTAAAATCCAAACTTGGGGAAGAACTAAAATACTTACCGTTTGTGTCGCCAAGTTAAGCCTTCTATCACTTTAAGCAATCGCTTTTCGTATTGTTCCGCTCCGTCTCATTAAGTGAGCAACACATTTTCAGCGGTGGTGTTCGTGATAGTTAATAACGGGCTGATGAGCCTCTGGGCCTCAACAGAAAACGTCACTTTGCCTTGTTTTATAACGATAATTTTTCCCGTCTCAGCCGTATAGCCGTGGGGTCGTTCATTAAGGTAAACTGATCACGGTCGAGTACTTCAAGAGCGTCTTGAGACGTTTTTAGTTCAACGGTTAGTTCAGCTGAACTAAAGATGCACACCTTTAGCTTGGTAAAAAACACGGCAAGGATTAACCACGAATTCACGAGAATTGAGGTGTTTAAGATCAGGAGGAAGACGCCCCGCCCAGACTCGGGAAATTAGCTGAGGCGTTCGACTCTTTCGAAGATGTTTTGAACGAGTTGTTTGGCAGCGAGCAGGTTTTCAAGGGCAATGTATTCCGCGAATTATTGAGAGTCGATAACGCGGGCTCACTCCAAATCCCTTCAGCCATTTTGACATTTTTCCTTGCTTCATCAGGACCCAGTGCTTTGCCTTTGAGATTGCGAGTTCACCGCCAGCAAGCCCTTCGAGAATAGCCAAACGGTTTTGCATAAACTGGTGTCCACATCAACCAGATACGTAGAGGGGGTCCCATGTTCGGTGAACAGCACTGGCTAGGTCTGTGAGGGTTTTGGTCGCTTGACGCTTAAGGGAAGTAATAAGCTCGACTTTCATGAGAAGGACTCCAACAGAAGACTCAAGTGATACTATTGAATCACTTGAGTTTAGTAAGTTTAGTGGAGAGAAATGCAAAGCGTTGGGAGTTACACTAAACAGTTTGTTATGCCTTTAATTGATAGGTCGCCTTTGAGGTGTATTCTGCCACACCTAAAATGCTAAAAACCCCGCCTATTGTTGTAAAATTGCACGCCCCTTCTTTTGCACAAGCAGAGAGGTTTTTATTAAACCAAGCTCTCGTAAAATAACCCGATTCTTTTAAATGTACGTAAGCGAACTGGAATTCAGAGAGAGTCACTCCTTTTTCATAGAAAGACGCTTTTTTAGAATGAGAGGGAATACGATAGATTAACGCCTCTTCACCTCTTCGTATGCCGAGACCTTTGATTACAAAGTCAGTTTTCATTTCTGGTTTTTGAATAACTCGACCTACTTCTTTAGCCAGTTCTCGGATGACCTTTTCCATTTTTCCTCCTGAGGTATAGATGGCCTTGTTAGGTGTCTTATTTTCGATGTTTTAGTAGTTCTACAACATGCTCTTTAATTTTGCTATCGCAAGGAAGTTGAGCACAGTACCTTCTTGAAACCAATAGAAGGTACTATCTAAGTTTGATTTTAAGGAATCAATTTGCTCAGTAGTTAAGCGTACCAAATATGCTCTCATTCGGATTTTTCGCGCTGTTGATGACAATTACGACATAGGCACCCTGGAGCTAAAAAATTACGAAACGTTAACGGCTAAGGTGCGACAGCAACGGCCTCTATCTCAATCATGGCATTGAGAGGGAGTTTTGACACTTCGATACAGGTTCTTGCGGGAAAATAATTGGCACCATGTTTAATGAAAAAATCATTATAAATTTCATTCACAATTGAAAAGCTCACCATATCGGTAAGATAAACGGTTGTTTTCACTACGTCTGACACATCAGTATTCGCATGTAGCAAAATGGCTCTCATGTTCTCTAGGCATTGAGTCGTTTGTTTTTCAAGGCAGGATTTAACCATCAAGCCTGATTGTGAGTGAAGCGGTAGCTGTCCGGAAGTGAAAATTAGCCCTCCAGAAATCACCCCTTGAGAGTATGGGCCAATAGCTTTAGGGGCTGACTGAGTTTCAATTATTTTTCGCATATTATTTAACCATAGGTTTTTGATGAATCAACAAAGCTATAGGATTGGGTAAAAAAACACTTATTATTTAACTATAATTAAAAATGAGATTTGAAGGGAACGGAGAAGCTAGGCAAGACAATTGCTTGCTTAGACCACTCACTAACTTTTAAATATCCTTTCCTTACTCCCTCTTGGCAGCACTGTTTTCATTGTGAAAATCGCGTAGCGTTCATTTCACTTTTATGATGGAGGAGAAAAGTGGCTGACAACCAAAGCACGCTAAAACTCAACCAAGTGAATTTAAAATAAAGGCGTAAAGTAGACCGCCCCGTATAAACCTTACCTCTCCTTAAACCCTCTACGCTGATAATCAATAAATAGTGAAAAAATCACTAGATACCCCACTTGCAACGCAATAATACTAATATCAACCGCCTCCCAAGGGTTAAAGTGAAGCTGAGTGCTTAAATAATAGACAAGATCATAAAGTAAAATAAACAGGTTATGGCAAGCATGAATGACAATGACTACTCCTAGGCGGCGATATCGCTCAAAGACCCAACATAGAAACGCCCCAGACATAAATGCGTCCAGCGCCCACTGGTGTATTGAAGCAAATATTAAGCTTGAGAGTAATGCGGCGTTAGTAACCCCAAAAATGGACCTGAAAATAACAAACAACAAATAACGAAACAGGAGCTCCTCTATCACGGGAGAAATGAGCACACCGTCTAGAGCGCTTCGCAACACACTCGACCAATCAATTACTCCATCAGAGGCCGAAAATAAAGGGGTAAAATTGTAGGATTGGGCCTGCCAAGATCCCGGGGAAAACCAATCAAAAATAATATATTGAAGATAATTTGATACGGAATTTAATGAAATCACCCCAATCAATATCAACGCGCCTTCACCCCATGTACATACGTTTCTGGGCCAAGAGGTTAAGTACTGCTTCCAATGCTTATCTCGCCGAGCACTAACAAATAGCACGAAAAAAGCGATAACAGGTAGAAAATAGTAGGCGAAAGCAGAGTAGAGTGCTCGATCCAAAGTCGGATTTAATGCCCACTCTCGGGTAATGCTCAGGTAGTAATCAAGCAGGACATAACTTGGAAAGAAATAGCCTATGTAAACCACCACCACAGCTGAAATCATTAACCGCATCGTAAACTCCAAAAAATTAATAACCATAAGGCAGTTTTTGCCGCTTTTATCATGTTGGTCGTTTAAGCTCACTTCGCGAACGTGCTGCGCTGGTAAGGCTCACTATAACGAGCCCTTTGCAAGAGAGGTGCACTCTATCAAGCGAATCTGGGAGCTAGCTTTTAATCCCACGGCCTAGGGTTACCCCCCAAAATTTTCCAACCTTATGAAGAGTAATTAATAATTTCATAGTTAAATTCCCCCTCTATTTAACTGGAGAGCGAAACCAATGTTTTAGGTTTTAAAGGAGTTATCTTCCCAAATAAATTGAATGGAATGTTAGAGTTTTTTCTATGGTTTAATTATTTAATTATAGGTAATTAAATAAAAATTTAATTTTTTGAATCGGTCATTGAAGCAGCCCAATTCATGGATGTGGGTAAGTCTACGTGGGTTCGCTAACTAAAAGCAAAACGCCAGGAAAAACTCCGAAATTCTCACTTAGGACGCCTGAACATTTAGGTTGGCTCATTTGTCCGGATTATACTTGTATCAGCCTCAGAGCAAAGCAAGTCGAGGTCTCATGCAAGACAAAAACGTGCGTAGAGATAAGTGCTCCCGATCTTACTCAAACAAATACGGGGAGCTGGAGGCGGTGCTTATGACGCGAGATTGCGCCGCTTTCTTGGAACGTGGTCACCCTAGAGCTATTGATTCTAGTTGCTATGAAGACTGGGATGAAAAAAGGGGCGAGGTTGGGAAGACATCAAAACTATACAAAGAACCCCCTACTTTAGTCGGTGGTTTAGGGCTAGAATCACAAGCGCGAGGGTTCAACCGTGAAGGGTCTGAGACGCAGGGGGCGCTGGCATACTGGTTCCTTCGCTGCCATTTTTGAGTCTTACACTCAAACCAGGACCTCGATTCGTCCCTGACCAGTAATTTATCCTGAGCGCCTAGACTCGCACGATAAACATATTACCGTATGTATTAAATAACCCTTTTAACTCCTTTTTTTTGTAAAACCAATATTTTCTCCGCCGAGGCTATTTAGGAATATTTTTGATGGTGAGTTGATAAACATCTTCCTACTCCCAGTATCGAAGCTCTCAAGACATGAAGATCCAGTAACTCTACATGTGAACACATTCACGTCGATTGTGTGAGTGGTGATACCTCCATCTTCAGCTGTCGTGACTGTCGTGCTGCCAACCGCAACCCCTGACAACCAGCCAGTAGGTGTCATCGTTGCCGTGCTCAGCTCATTCGACGTCCACGTCAAGGAATCGCTTACATCGTATGAAGTGTTATCGCTGTATGTTGCCGTCGCCATTAATGACCTTCCACAACGGAATTTATGAGGGGGTGACCGCAAGCGAGGTGAGGACCGCAGCGGTAAGCAATGGCTCTTCGGGAGCGAGAACTATTGCTGATCTGGTGATAAATCAAGGCGTAGCTCTGAGCCGTTATCTAGCAACAAAGCTAATGAAAACGCTTGGTTCGATTAGCTGTCAATTACCGAGACATCAGTATAGGAAAGCCTAAAGGGGCTACATTCCACAGCGAGCAAGATAGTCACTAGATGAGTAGAAAATATCGTCAGTTACTGTGGCGTTTTCAGATAAAACAAAGTTTATCTCGACGAGGAAATTGCTGGGAGAATGCTCCAATGGAACGTTTCTTTAGAAGCTTAAAGACGGAGTGGATCCCAACAGTAGGTTATCGTAGCTTTTCTGAGGCTCAACAATAAATTATCCAATACATCATTGGCTATTACAGCCAATTGAGGCCACATCACTATAATGGTGGCCTCACACCTAATGAATCAGAGAGATTGTCTTGGGTACCCTCTAAAACCGTGGCCAATTTCAGTTGACCACTACACATAGCAAAAAATTATAAGCAACCTACTTTTGTAGGTTTGATACTAGGATGAATAACTGTCCCATTAGTATGGGCTAGAGACACTGGTTCAGTTTCTAGAACTGTGCACTTAGGTCCTAAGCGCTTATATATTTTAGGATGCATCTGAGAGAGAATCGAGGTAAAACTTTTATAGTCAGGACTTTCTAAATGCACCGCGCGACAAGTTCCAATAGGAAAGTACGTATGTATTGCCTCAGGGGCTAAAGCCGAATCCTCATAGATGTCACTTAGCTTTACTTTTACCGGGTTCAACTCACATCCCTCAAACGTCCCATTTTTCTTGTACCTATAGTCACTAGGCTTCTCTGTTAAAGGATTAAAAGTATGGCCATAGTAAGAGTCTGTACAATTTCCTCCAATATACTTGTTGTCCTTGTCATAAAGACATAAGCGCGTACGCATGATTAAGCTGTTGTAGCAAGACGGGACTCTAAGATTTCTTACGGTGGTTTTCTTGCCTATTGGTATGAAACCACCTCTGGACCCCTGACAAGTTGCGCTCGTTCCACCGGAATCAAAATATTGATAACCCAACTTCCCACCTCTCAGAGAATCTAAAATGAGGTCATCAAGATAGGTGAGCTCCCGAGTATCTTTCTCTCTAAGTATAGGGTAGAGAAATGCTTGATCACTCAATTGTGGTCCCTCATAAAATGTCACGTAACTATTTGATAAATCGATCGCTCTAGCATTAAAGGAGAGAAAAAAACAACTCAAATAGAACAGTATTCTTGTCCTTGTGTACATATATTACTACCTTTGATTAAAATCAGTTAAACGAGGCTCCACCTAACTCTTAATGCAGACCGAATACTAATAAATTAACTATCAATTATGTTTTCCTTACAAGTGAGTCCAATCGAGTATTGAGAATGACATTTCTTTGATTTTACTAGTCTTTTAAATCAAAAATTTTGCGATTAGGTGGTGGGTTGGCATTAATTGAAGCGATAGCAAGATAAGAAAGTTTAGATTATTGTTATTTTTAGCCTGTATTTTGGGGGTGACAGGACCCCTGTAAAAGAGAAATTTGATATTAATGTAAATACAGTGTGGTTAAATCTACACCCCAACCCCTGCAATCGTGGGTCGGCTGACATTTTGGATTGATGAAAAAGTGATCCAACAATGGCAACGGACCAAGCAAGGTGATCGTGGAAGACCTCGTTTGTTTAGCTAATCACTTTACCGGAGCAAAAGGTAGCCTCATCACCCCTCTAGAATTGTCTGAGGCTGGCTTTGAGATGAAGAACGTCCTATTTCGAAGGCGTGGCCAGAACGCTTGCGCTTCCTCACTCCTTTCACTGACTTTAATTAAGTTCGAGTAAAGGCTTATTGTCTTATGTGCCTATTTCCCTTTCGACTCACATCATTTGATGGGCTCACAGGCTGTTAACCGTGATCGTTCTGAACCCCAATGACAAGGGTATATGAACGCTTCGCGCCCTTGTCCTTGAGAACCAAGAACGTTTGCCGGACAGCCAAGCGGCTCCATAAAAGTGATACTCAAACAGAAAGGAAACTCCTCATGGTACAACGACACTCAAGCCTAACTCTCTCTAAATCAAAGTTCAGCGACCAGCGTTTCGCCGCTGGGCACGAAAGCTCACCAAAAAATGATGTCTCTAGATCTTTGGCGGTCTTGAAGTTGCGCTATCAAGTCAAAAAGTGTCGTGATGAGGCGAAAAGAAAGTCTGATTGGGTTTCCAAAATCCAGCGTTTAAAAATGTTCAGTCGTCGTCAGTCGCCAGAGCAACAGGCTGATATCGCGTCGTTAAAAGGCCAAGGGTTCGTTGAAGCTATCAAGCAGCAGTTTCCGCAATTGGTGTCGCGTCGTTTTGCTTTCCATGAAATCCGTGACTTTTTCATTGAATTAAATGGCGCTGGCTTTGGTGAATGGTTTCTTCACGAGCGAGCGGATCACATTATTCTGTACACCACTTACGGGTCTGTGTTTCCAGCGTTGCGATTCGTGCAAACGGAGGAGGGGACGTTTAAGTGCTCAGGGTTTTGTTTTGATGTGCGTTTTGGCGTTTAGAGGGTCACATGAAAATACGTTCTACGGTTTCCTCTGACATATCCAGGCACGTGATTTGGGTGAATTCAATCGACTTCTTAATACTAAAGGCACCGGGGGGAGGGGTGAGTATCAGAGTGTGTGACTGTGCTACCACCATTAAACAAATGCGAGAAGACGACGCCTATGCGAAGAAAACGGAAAAGACGACAGAAACAACCTCCGAGCATCGCGCGTCGGCCAAAGGTTTACTCTCTTGTCTGTATAACGATTAAGGTCGGCTGATGCGCGACGGCATCAAACCCTCATAAGGTAAGGCCATCAATAGGTCTGAATTTTGTTTCGATATTCCAGTCGTTTTCGGCATTCAATCGGTTCGGGTTTGTTATACGAGCAACGCTTTTGCTCTTTGTGAGCACCAGGCGATTATGCGTATTGTAACTACCAAGTAACTTTGTCTTGGAGTGGTGATTTTTTCAAAACTTACTGAATCCTAAAAAGGACATCAAGCCACTACTTGCAGTTGCCAAGAAATCGCGTAAATACCACTGGTTGAAGCAAGATGATTCAACCGTCTTGCAGCAATCTGTACTCAATCGTCACCAAGCCTTTGATAACTTCTTTAATCCGAAGTTGAAAGCCAAGTACCCACATTCAAACGTAGACACGGTAAGCAATCGAGCTATCACTGTGTTGGTGTAAAAGTCTTTGATGGTGCATCAAACTCCCGAAAATAAAGCCTGTAGAGGCGAATAATAACCGTGAGATTGTAGGCAAGGTTAAGAGCATTACGTTAAGCAAGGTAACTGGTATTGATCTAGGTCTATTTCATTTTGCTATTGAATCGAACGGTAGAAAGACAGCTAACCCAAGATTTGTAAAACGTGCTGAGAAGAATCTCAGACGAAAGCAGCGTCAGCTATCTAGAAAAGCAAAAGGCAGTGCCAATCGAGCAAAAACTAGATTGCTCGTTGCCAAATGCCACGAAAAAGTGGCTAACGCTCGTGCTGATTTTCAACATAAGCTTTCTCGAACTCTCGTTGACGAAAACCAAGCGGTGATAATTGAGACATTGAAATCAACAAACATGATGAAAAGCCGCAAACTGGCGAAACACATAGCGGACGCCTCATGGCATAGTTTTGTCTTTAAGTTGGAGTACAAACTAAAAGAGCAAGGCAAATATCTAGTTAAACTAAATCAGTGGGATGCAAGCTCTAAACGTGCTGTTGTTGCGGTCATAAAGTGGAAGAAATGCCCTTATCGGTTTGCAAGTGGGATTGTCCATCAGGCGGCACTACAGACATAAATCGTGACTTAAACGCCGCCCTTAATATCCGTGATAAAGGCCTTCTAGAATTAAAGGCGGTTGGATAATCGTCTCTGCTTATGGAAGCTGCGTAAGTCTTGATACTATCGAGCAATGGCTAACGAAATAAGAAGCATCGCCCAATAGGCGGTGAGTAGTCACTTAGATAGATATGCTGAAAACCCAAGCAAACGAGGGAAGAGCTCCTAGTTTTTTAAGGACTTAATAGCATTTTTCTAGCTAGGCATAGACCTTCGGATCTTGTCACTTTGGGCAAAAAGTAAAAATAGA
>NZ_JBFROI010000096.1:0-1624 GCF_041471405.1 Vibrio sp. 10N.261.52.C11 | reverse complement strand
CTCCGGGAGGCGCCTCCATCATTCAGAAAAAACCAGTCCTAGTGACTGGTTTTTTCGTTTTTGACCCCGCTAAAAGCTTCCTACGTACCCATTTCAATGCTTATCAAAGAAATCTTTGTTACGGATATACTTGCTCATTAAGTGGTAAGAGAAAGGTCTTATCAGCCAACTAAAGATAGAGCGACCAAGGCGGATTAATGTAGGAGTGTTCTCATAGATTCGTCCGTTATAAAGCCAAAGCACTTTACCTACATGCCAATAGAGCAAAGGAACCGGTGGCATGAAGGTCACGATGTCGATGTCACAGCAAATTCGGTAGGTCTTCTTACTCATGCGATAGTGCTTTCGAAAGCTCCAATCACCAATGGCGGGTTGGCCAAAAGTCACTATTCGTTTAATACAGCCTGGGTACTTTTGATCAAAGTAATCAGCGAAGACACAACCGATAGCGCCTCCGGAAGAGTGGCCAGTAATAGACACTCTTTTTCCTTGTTCGATGAGAGGTGTGAGCGTGGCTTCCAAGCGCTCAATAACGGTTAAGCCAAGCTTATCTTCATTACGACTTGGCTGGCTCTCTTGAAGCATTAGATGGTAGAAACCCGCATGCACACGATAATTGAGCCCAATTCTCTTACAGCTTCTTGTCCATAGAGCAAAGGTTAGTAGCCAATCTGAGATACTGTGCGATCCTTTGATTACCACAACCACTTCATCTTTGTCGCTACTCCACAACACTCTAATCATGGTTTTACCAAACTGGTTCTTGATGATGCGTTGTCCATTAGGGTCAAAACCATAGCGAGTCTGCTTAAAAACTCTAGGGTAGGCGAGGTTACAAAGAACGGCATAGCGCTCATATTGATATCGTTTTAGTGGTTTCACATGTTTACTTCTTAATAAGAGTTACTTCAAACTCTAATCGTTGAATGTGAAAAGCACATGAAAACGCCATTTGCTTGGTTTAAAACAATAAAATCACCGCATTCAATTGGTATTTGAATCAATGGTTGTCAGTGATTTGTCCGTTTAAATTAGAAATCCAAGTATAAGAACCGTACAAGCTGCACTAAATTTATTCTTTTGAGTTCGATAATTAATCACTTGAATTAAAAGATAAAATTTATTGTTGACGAATTTTTTCCTTCCGTTAAAGTACACCTCGTTCTCACGGCTTAGGTCGCTGAGAGATGGTGTTTTTACTTTTCAGTAATCGGCCTCGCAAGATTGCGTTGCCCTGGTGGTGGAATTGGTAGACACAAGGGATTTAAAATCCCTCGGCGTTCGCGCTGTGCCGGTTCAAGTCCGGCCCGGGGCACCATCTATCTAGCCTCTACATTTTGAGTAGAGTGATGAACAAAGAGTTGTTCTCTTAAATCACTATTAAAGGCGCCTTGGCAGAGTGGCTATGCAGCGGATTGCAAATCCGTGGACCTCGGTTCGACTCCGGGAGGCGCCTCCATTCTTTCTCTTAGTTTGATAAGTTAAGAGATAATAAGAATGAAAATGCGATACTAGCTCAGTTGGTAGAGCGCAACCTTGCCAAGGTTGAGGTCATCGGTTCGAACCCGATGTATCGCTCCAAATTTTGTAGTGTTGATTCATTTCGACATTAAGATGGTGTTTT
>NZ_JBFROI010000095.1:0-10910 GCF_041471405.1 Vibrio sp. 10N.261.52.C11 | reverse complement strand
TGATTTAGGAAACAAAGCCTTGTTGCTGACTAAGCTTGAGTTTTGTTTCAATATCCATATTAATCCTTACTGAGTTTAGAAAATAAACCGCTACCCTCTATAAAAAGAAAAAACGGCCCTGCGGGCCGCAAACTCTGAACGTTGAACCCTAAGAACCTGATACGCACGAGACGTAGAACGGATTGGATGGGTCGCTGCTGCTGACGGTGCCAGAGCGGAGGTTCACGCGGTAGTAGACGGAACCACTAGCCGTCGACGACCAGTAGTAGCTGCCGGTCGCCCAACCCTTCGCGGTGTACATGTGACCAAAGTTATTAGAAAGACTCCTCAACTCATCCATATTTGCTAAAGCCCAATCATCTCTCCCGTTAAGCTCAAGTGTATTATAATGTTCACAAAGGCTATGTGCTTCAGTAAAACTAAACATTGCAAACGATCCTGAAGGACCATCATCAGGGATAATTTCAACATGACTACCGTTGTAATTACTATAGCCAACAGCGTTTAAAAAGCTCTCACTTGGAGTACCGGTAAACAACTTTCCATCGCTTTCCGCAATTTTAACACAGGCACCCGCGGCGTTTTGTTGATCATCATCCCCAACTTGGCCACCACACAATAAGGCATGAAAGGTAACTTGGCTAATCGCATTAGTCTGTGTATTGGTTGTTGTGGTGTAAGATGACGCCACATCAAAGGTCATGGTCGTTGTTGGGGTTTGATAGTTTGTATCCCACTTTACCCGCACTTTTTGCTCACCTGATTCATCGGTTTGAGTCGTTTCCGCTTCAAGGATAGGAGTAACCATTTCTGCGGTGTCTGGGTGCTGTTCTGTACTTACCACTGAAATGACTGAGTAACCTTCTACTGGGTTGCTATTTTGATCGGTCAAGGTCGCAGTAACCTGGCCACCTTCCACTGACGTATAAGGTACCGTGTCAATCGTTGCTTCTGATGACACTGCAGCCGTCTTTTCATCACCAATAAACTTAACTTCATAGTCTTGAGTAATGCCACCCACATCAAGGGTTAATGTGACGGTTTCCGCTTTTAAACTGGTTAAGCGAAACTCGGCAATACCATAGCTGTCTGTGGTAACGTTATCGCTGTCCAATGTCACATTTGGGCTAGAGACAGAAGCCGTCACAAGGGTATCTGGTCTTACTTCTTGACCGAGTTTTAACTCAACAAATACAGAACCAACATCAACTCCATCCGCGACAACTTCCGTGCTTGAGGTAGGCAATACAGTAATTAAACCTTGCTTAACACATGTCACATAATAAGCCGATGTTGGATCGACATCGCCTGTAAGGGTGCTGCCATCTTTAAGATCCACCCACTTAACCAGATCTGCTCCGTCATCATAAGCGAGGTATTGCGCTTTAACAGGCCAGTTATGTAACGCCTGAACATCGGTATCAGTGGCCATCAGCTTAAGTTGATCAAACGTCGGCACTGAACCACCGATGGTGTCGCAGTATGCTACGGCCGACGGATAACGAAAACCAGCCATATCAATCGCTGGGCTGTAGCCATCATCGTTCAGTTTTATATCATAAGGCGAGCCTTGCCCGGCTGCATCAAGTGCGGTGGGTGGTCCAATATAGAGATCCAACAAATGAGAAATGTCGTCCCATTTTGATGACTGATTAGGATCGGTCACTTCAACACGAATCAAACCCATGTCATACACTCCATTATGATCACTAACCGCAAAACTAATATAGTGGTAACCTGGTTGTGACGCTTGAAAGACGATCGTTTTATTCTGAGTGTCCAGTGGATCTTTAGGTACCGCTTTTGCGTTAAACGATTCAACATACACCAATTGATAATCATCACTATCGTCCGAGGAAACAAAGCCGCTGATGTCGATTTCTTCATCGGTCAATACGTTGACAACAACTGGATATACAATATTATCGTCAATCGTAAAACCTTGGTTAGCTTCGTAGCCCACCGCAACATCTAAAACCCCCATCAGCACAAGGCCATTAACCGAGTCTTCTAACGTATAAAGAACACGGTCAATGCCGGTAAAACCTGACGGCGGGGTATAATCCATAGTCTGGTCATCTGTACTATTTATTTGAACTGAGCTCGAGCGACCGTACGGTAGTGTAAGCTCCGTTAATACAAACTCGTCACCTAACGTAAAGCCGACTTTCTCCAATTCGTCCTTCAGTAAAACACTCACATCTTCATTAATCAGTGTTGTTGCACTTACTGGAACCAGTTCGGTTGAGCTAGGATTACTACTTACCGCAATGCGCGTAACCGCAGAACTCGAACCTTCTGAGCTACTACTATCACTCATTGGCGCTTCAGCCATACGGCTCATTGGCGACAATGTTTTAGGAGTCACATGATATCGATAGTCACACACCTTGGTATCAAAGGCCTGAATTACAAACCCTGTTTCCGTCATACTTTCTACTTGGCAGCTATCATCATTAGACAAGACCTCGACTTCACTCAGCGCAAAGCCACCACCCGTTGATGAAAATACCTTTGACGACAGGTCAACCTCGAACGATTCAGCATAGCCAGTCGAGTAGGTAGCATTTTGAGCGGAAAGCGTCGCGCTTTGAGTATTAGGGGAAACACTTGCTGAGCTTCCTTCACTGCCCTCTCCACCACACCCAAAAAGGGTAAGCGTAGTAGCGACGACAAAACCCAGGGGAATGCTTCCTCCTGGCTTATTGCTTAAAAGGTTCATATTACTTCTCTTTACTTTTTATTGATTTCAAAATTGATTTTATGATTTGTATTTAATGTTGTATTGGGCATTTACACTTTGCTGATAACAGTGATGCCATGTAGGCTAAAATTAGCACTGAACATGGGTAATGAATGCTGATCGTCCTTGATTAGCATTAATCATTGAAGGCCTATAATTATGTCTATTTTCAGCGTTCCTATTACTGAATAGGCAGTTGCATCTCTTTAGAGTATTTTTTATCGTAAGATGTTACGGTTACATTAAGTTGTTCACTTTGCGTATATTCCGCAAGAGAAAACGTTTTATCCCGACCAGATACAACAGTGAACTTTTGTTTGCATTGCGTATTTTTTTCTGTTGTACATGAGTTAACATAAACATCAATTAGCGTATTACTATTATTATCGATGCGTAAATTCTCGCCCTGATTGTAAATCTTATAATCAAAACTTGGCTTTGTCGTAGGCAGAATATAAACCGGTGAAAAACCATAGTTTATCTCGACACCGTGAATTTTCTCTCCCTCTTCTTTATAACGACTAGGAGTAAATGGCAGCATAAACATCAAATCTTTGCTGTTATCGCAAGACGTGTTGTGACATAAGCTACGAACACCCACGTCTTTCTCTTCACCAGGTCTTAAAACTAATCTTGGGTGCGTAAGAGATATTTTCCAATCATCTAGATTGTTTCTTGTATAACTATTACGAACGATTTTGTCGCCATCAATAAACTGAATTTCTTGTACTTTTCCATTAACAAAAATCGGGTGAGACTCATCATTAATAAGTGTCACGACACCATTGCCCTTTTTATCCGCGACGACAATCATCTTGTCGACATTAAAAGCATTGGCAGCAGTAGAAGTCATTGCTGAACAAATTGCGAATACTGTTAATAGATTATATTTAATTTTCATATTTCTCTCTACTAAAAATAATAAATTTTAGGATACTACTCGTCTATTTTGCTCAGCGCGTATATAACACCAAGCGCGAAAAGAATGAGTACATACATGTTTAAAATATTTGGTCCGATCATTACTCCGCTCTCTTATATTTGACCTTCATGCATATAATTGAGGTATTAGTTTTCATATTTACGAGCCCAAACGATAAAGGTGAGTAGCTCGATTGGTGAACAGTATCGCGCGTTCAGGTTTGAAGGTATTGGGCACTCTTGAATTTCAAAAACGCAAGATGCGAGATAGCTAAACAAGTGTAGATATCATTTACATTGGCGAGATACTCTCTGCTACAAACAAAGAAACACTGCCAAAAAATTGGCAGTGTTTCTGTTTCAAGGAAGGCAATTTAATCTAAACAGCTAACTTTCGGGTAAAGTATTTTCTCTTCAGGGTAAATCAAATTCAAATCACGATTATTAAGATTTGGATTTGCTTCGACTAATTCATCAAGTGAGCTATCAAATGCTCTTGCAATTCGGAGCAAATAGTCGCCAGGAACCACTCGGTATTCAACTAAACGCTGCTGACACGATGGCGCCTTCTTAATTGGGACAATAGACGCCAATTGGGTTTTCGGCCTTGATACTTGGGTCGACTCTTCAACAAGCTGGTCAACATTGGGCCTTGGGTTAATATCTGAAAGGCCTTCTGCGGCTTCATTGCTTGAAAAACGATAAACCAACAGTGCATTAAATGCGTATAGATCGTCTTGTTGACGAGCTAAATCAAAGACGCCTTGGTAACCAAGGTCGGCGCTCCAATTTTTACTCAATTGGTATTTAAGACCAAGCGATGCCGTAAAATTGGTGTCGTCACTAGAAAACGCGCCCCCGACTCCTGCATACAAGGAGGCAAATTCACTGACGGGTAGCAATAAGTCGGTTTCAACCATTACCGCACGTAAACTATCTATTTCCGAATCAGAAAAAGCAGAATAATCAGCATAGCCAAGTTCAAATAGTACGTTTTCACTAATGTTATATCCAACCGCCGCCTTATAACCAAGTGCTTCAGTCTGTCCCATGTTGTCATCAAATGCAGAAAACGTCATGCCACCACTCATCTGGATAGGCAGCTCCTCTGCTGATACACTTATGGATAAGAACACAGCGATAATCGATGACATTAAGTTCATTTTTTTCATCTTAAATACCAGGCTCCAACATGATCGTTACTTCATCAAAATAATCTCCGGAAACAGCAGAACTGCCCTCAATATCGTAATCAAAGTCTAAAGTAAAGTTAATACTTGTTTGCACTCCAGCTCCTTCTGAAATAGCCGTTGTTTGATTCATTAATTGTCCTTCATCAACTAAGTTACCAGAGCTGCACTGATCGCAATGAATGCTGTAAGGAATAACCACACCAGGGTTACTTGAATTAACCAATTCGTATGACTGTAAGGGCATTGTTAAAACAATTCCGTCATTAAAATAGCCGTTCGCTGTAATATCAAATGACGTTGTCGATGTTATTCTTTTGCCAATTGTGTCGTAGACTGGCGTCATGACACCATCTCCACTTACAAAAACACTGTCGAGTTGAACAGGCTGATAATCAAATGAAAACAACATCACTTCATTGATGTTGCGATAAGTCATAATGCCGTCATTTTCATAGTAGTAACGAATATTTACCGGCACTGAAGCTGAATATTGCCCCTCTGGTAGCCCACTTAATGCCGACACTATTTCACTTTCGTTAATATCGAAAATAGGTCTCAGGAAAATAAATGGGCTCGATTTTTGTTTATTAATTAATCGAACAGACGAAACACAGTTTGGACCTTCAACAGTCACAATCGGTAGTGACACTTCATCAAATGAGCACCCACCACCTACCGTATTCGCTGACTGGGCAAATTCAATTCCAGTAGTATTGTATTGAACGCCCGATATATCGATCGATATTGACGGTGAAGTATTCCCATTTCCCCCAATTAAAGTCATCTCTGTTGGAGGTGTACCCGAAAATGTCGCGGCCGCCCAAGCTTCTGAAGCCTGCAACATAGGAGGAGTTTCCCACGTACTTGGCAGCATTTTGCCATTGTAACGTGTCACATTGTCCCAACGAACACCACCAGCCTTCACTTCCGCGCGAACTTCAAACGCAGCTTGAGCCATGCTTGTCGTCATTAATGCAATAAACGCTACAATATATAGGATAGGTCTAGGCATTATATTTTACCTCTCGTCACCATTTCTTTCTTTGAATAGCTTCTGTCGTGAGATGTCACGGTAATGGTCAACTCGTTATTTCGCATAGTTTCGGTTAAAGGGAACGTCTTATTCCTTCCCGATACAACCGTAAATTTTTGTTTGCATTGGGCTTTGTTTTCAGCAACACATGCATCTACAAAAAAATTGAGCATGGTATTACTTTTATTTTCGACTCTAAGGCTATCACCGTTGTTGGTTAATTCGTAAGAATAATTCGGTTGTGTTGTAGGAATAATATAAACAGGTGCGAATCCGTAATTAATTTCCACACCACTCACTACTTCACCAGGTCTGTATTTACTTGGAGAAAAAGACAGCATAAACATCAAATCTTTTGAATTATCGCATGCAGCGTTGTGGCATAAACTACGTATGCCAATGTCTTTCTCTTCACCAGGGTTCAAAACTACCTTCTGGTGCGTTAATGACACCTTCCAATCGTTTAAGTTGTCTCTTGTATATTGTTTTTTTTCTACCTGTTCTCCATCAATAATATTTATTTCATCCACCTTTGCTTGGATAAAAATTGGGTGAGACTCGTCGTTGGTTAACGTAACGATACCGTTCCCTTTATCATCAGAGACAATAACCATTTTATCTACCGTAAAAGCTTGTACACTTATAGATAACAATATAGCGGTGAGTGATACTAAATTTAGTAGAACTTTATTGGATTTCATTTCCCACTCCTTAATTAACTTGTGCGACTGGGTATGTAATGGCGTTGGTGCGATAAAGTCGTTTTGCCAACAGTTTTAACTGATCGATATCTCTTTTATGAAGCGCTATTGTTTCCGCCATGTTTATAGATTCATGCGCTATATAAATTGCCTTAAACGAACCCACTTCTTTCTGAATAATTCGATAACCGTGTAATTCGAGCTTTTTAAGCGCTTTATTCAGTTCAATCGAGCTTTCGTATGCACCTAAATACATCGCTTGTAGTCGTTCACCTGCATCAATCAAATCTATCTGCTTTTCTTGAGCTATTGGCAAACAATAGTTTTGACCAAAGTTCATCTGATTTGTTGAAGTAAATTCATAAGGCAGTAAGCATTGGCTTTCTTTCGCTGACAATTCAAAGTTCATGCCTTCCAATACGGTTACTCTATAAACACCGTCGGCCATTTCATTGACTTCAATACAACCTTCTCCATGACACTTCACTTCTGTAATCGGCTGTTCTGATATGTCATTAAAGGCGCTAACAAACGAAACGACGCGACTAACTCTTGGCTCAATAGAAGCAACCGTACCTGGGTGTGTAAACACGGTTACGTTACTATCACCAGAGTTGTAAAGATCAACGCTCTCTGAATCAAATTTCGCACGATATTGACTATAGTCTTCCAAAGGCACAACGGTTTCATCGTTATATACGATGAACTTACTGTTGTTTCGCCCTTCTTTTTTAAGAGAGAAGTAACCTTTTTCATCAAACGTCTGCTCTGTATTCTGCGACTGATGAATATCGACAAGCGTATAAGACGTTGCCGCTTTATCGGTAATATAAACGCCGTCTGTCGTCACGATTTGAGTGCTAGACAAGCCAGCATTGATACCACTCGTGCCATTGGTGGACGTATGGGCGGAGGCATTCATTCGAGCGTATTTAGTCGTGCCACTGGTCGCCAATAACGCATCTTGATACATATCATCCTGTTGTCGATCGTAGGTGTTACTCACCTCAAGCGACGTATTAAAGGAGTCTGAGTCAATTAACTGATTTCGTCTTACTGTTGTTTTAAATTGATTAATGTCATCACTATCACTCGTCAGGCCCACGATAGTTTCTACTGTGTCTGACAACGGGACACTCCATAACAAATTAACTGATATGTCGTCCGTCGCCTCAGAGTAATCGACGTTAATATTAACTCGAGAATCTAAAACTGTGGGCGTGCTGTAACCAACGGAAATAAACTGCTGTTCCTGTTCATCCGAGTTACCTAAATTGTCTAACTGCTTGTCGTTATTAAGCGAGTAAACCGCATACATAGATTGTCCACCGCGGAAGCTGTACGAAGAATTCAACGATAGACGTGAATAATCGGCATATCCGTACATATAAGAAGCAACTGGATCACCAAGTTCATTATCGAGAGACTCATAAGATAGACTTAAATAAGGGATACCGATATTAGCATTAAAGTGAGATGCGTCTTCGAATTGGCTGTACACAGCTTCAGTACTCAAATCCCAATCAATCAGATTGTATGCACCACCAACGGTGTACATAGTGCCACTGTCCGTGACCAAGCCGCCCAAGCCTACTTGCAACGAACGGGTGAGTTGGTAGTTAGCTAATGCCTTGCCATAAACATCGTCTTCAATATTTTTAATGCCATGTTCCGTGTAGTCGTAATGGCTTCCTGAAAACATACCCGCAGTGGCAACGAAATCCACTTCCCCCTGAGTCAGAGAGTCACCTTTGGTGTTATATACTTGATAAGTCTGGGTATTAACAACTTGCCCACCACTTGTCACCTCAAGTACAGCTTCATAGCGACCAGATGGTAACTTGCTGTAAGGAATTGAGTTCTGCCCTTCTGGTACGTTATCTTGAAAAATCAATCGACCATCACGAAGAACTTGTACACCGCCACTTGTTGGCGCATAAAAGCTCAATACTTTGTCGTTATTATGTCCGCCTACGAGCAACTTTTTAGAGGTACCTACCGTGAGCGAGTTTTGAGCAACTCGAGCGGTGTTATTCAGGAAGTCAGTTGAGTTAACCTCTGGCTCAAATTCAAAATGACCCGCTTTTATTGAGTAAGAATCGATATCTAAATGATATGCCGCTTCATACAATTCAGAACCGTTATCACTGTTGTTGGCATTGAAATCAGTTTTGAGGTATCCGTAAGGTAGCCCCAGTGTCGTTTCATTATTTAAAGAAACGATTGAGTCTTGATCTTGATATTCACTCACGTACAGATCAAATGAATTGATTAACCCATTGTGTTGACTCAGAGACGAGTGGTATACCAGTTCTTTATCGAGATTCGAGTATGACAACACCTGTGGAGATACAAAAAGATAGACTTCTTGATCGTTATAGTTATGAACGATCTCAAACGTTTCTGGGTACAACTCACACTCATCGAGCTTACCTAAACACTCAGACTGATCTTGTATGCCAACCATTAATTGATCTATGATCTTCTGCTGGTACTCAGCCGACACTGTATTATCATTTAAATAGTCAGATACCTGTGCGATCGCTTTTTTATTATTCGAGTCTAATTTTAACGTGTTAAACGACGTTAAAAATGGGATCGGTGAAGTAAGGGAACCATCTAAGTTACGTATACGGACTGTTGACTCTTTCAATTCAAACAGTTCTTCAAAACCTTCAAGAACATTTTGACTATAACTTGAATACGAATACACAGGCAATAACACTAAAATTGCCATTGTTATGAGTTTGAACCTGAACATTATATATCTACCTCTATATTGAACTCTATCTCACCATTACACCTCTCCGCTTGGCCCGCTGTGATGATATCTTTAAATGACTGAAAACTTAATATAATGTCATGCTCACTATACTTATTGTCGCCATCATTTAAATTGAAATTTGAAAAAGAGACGGATTCACCCTCTGACAAACTTATCCCGTCAATCGTTAATGTAACGAAATCATCCTGAACATTGCTCACTCCAGAGTAGTCCGTACAAATTGACGTATTTTTTGTTAACGTTGAAATATAAGGAATATCCGAAGACTCAAAAGGTATATCTGTTTCAATTCTTAATGTGGTATTAACATCATCAAATTTTGTTTTGTCTTGATTTGACGTCAACTCCAGAACTGCCGGAATAAATTCAACAGAATTAATTGAATTTGTATAAAGTTTGCCTACATCGAGGCTCGTAGTAATGTAAAGCACTTTGAAATCGGCGTTGGCATTCATACTCATGAAAGCCAATAGTATTAAAACTTTTTTCATATTGACTACCATCGTAGAGAAATAAGGCTCGTAATTACTACGAGCCTTTGAATCGGGAATTTTCTACAAATTAAACAAGGTCAGCCATAACCGTTACTGATGCTTGAACAGTAGTTCCACCTACTTCAGATTCAGGTAATACAGCAGTCTGCTTAACTTTAGTTGAAATAGTTTCTTCACCAGAAACAACATCACCAACGGCTACTGGTGCACCATTTACATTAATCTCAACAGCTTGAGATGGGTTTGCCACACCGTCAAAAGCTACTGATGCATCAACTAGAGTCCAGTTAGCTGAAGCTAATGCACCAACAACAGGAGTAACAGCATCACCATCATTTAAGTGAGACTCAAGTACGATAGTATCTGATTCAAACACACCGTCTGTGCTTGGAGTGATAGTACCGTTAAGCGCTGTTGTATCACCTCCTAGGCCAGTGATGATAAGTGCATCTGATGCGTTAGTTACTGGAACAGTGCCACTCCATACAACAGTAGCATTTGAAGATGCGTTAGCACCTGCACTTACTGCCATACCCATAAGAAGAACTGATGCTAGTGCGCTTTTTTTGAAGTTAAACATTTTACTTTCCTTTAAAGATTAAATATTTCATAAATTAGTAATCCCGCTCCTGCGTTTAAATTTGTTAACGCTCATCGGTGACAGGACGAAATAAATTATGCGGAACACTGGAAAAGAAATATTGGGCATTTGAAAATTCCATTTGCCGAAAATGCCGATTCGATAAAACCATCAACAGTAAAGCTAGTAATACCTACCTTCGTTTTATCTACATCTATAATAAAAACCTGCCCGATAAGCTATAGTTTAAATTCTAATAAAAGAAGATTGAATTACATAAGCAATCGAACAATACTTACCATAATAGAGATTATCGAGGACAAAGAATGCCACTCACGTTTGCACACTTCTTAGAACAAGCCAGAAAGGAGCGAGGTTTAACACAGCAGGAGATGCTTGAGTTACTGCTTGAGGCCGACCCGACATTGTCTAAGCTCGACCTCAGGGCAAGATTACGAAG
>NZ_JBFROI010000094.1:0-224 GCF_041471405.1 Vibrio sp. 10N.261.52.C11 | reverse complement strand
ACGTTGATTCAACTCTCCAAGGTGGTGATAAGCATCGGCAATCACCGTTCTTGCGAGATGTGGCAGTTCATTTTCTGCATCTTCAAGCATTAAGGGAACGTGTTTCATTAATGAAGAGCGGCCAACAGGAATGATTAACCCGAACTCAGAGAGTAGGGCGCGCATGCGATTCATAAGCGCGGTGCGTTCACGAACCCAATGCTCTCTCATTCTATGTACCGATA
>NZ_JBFROI010000093.1:0-455 GCF_041471405.1 Vibrio sp. 10N.261.52.C11 | reverse complement strand
TGGAGAGTTGAATCAACGTATCGCCGATACTGAACAAGTCTTCGAGTCTTTTGCTAAGGTCAGCGCTAATGTTCAACGAGTGAAGAAGGTTCGTGGCATTGGACCGCAAACCGCTACTGCGATACTTGCTTCGATAGGCAATGGTTCTCAATTTGATAAAAGCCGTGATTTCTCTGCTTGGCTAGGACTAGTACCAAAGCAATATTCGACGGGAGGAAAGCCTCGCTTAGGTCGGATAACCAAACACGGCGACAAATACTTGCGAACACTATTAGTTCACGGGGCAAGGACAGTCATTGCCAACCTTGGCGACAAGCAAGATAAGCTAAGTCAGTGGTGTCGAGGCGTTCTAGAACGAAGAGGAATGAACCGAGCGATAGTGGCACTTGCCGCGAAGAACGCACGAATTATATGGTCGCTTTTACACAATCAAACCGAATATGAAAACTATGCTG
>NZ_JBFROI010000092.1:0-4876 GCF_041471405.1 Vibrio sp. 10N.261.52.C11 | reverse complement strand
TGTATTTGTATTTGTATTTTTACTATATGGCTTCGGGTAGAGTGAAGTTATACAGCTCCGCTAACGTAAACGGGTTTTTCTGAGTCAAAGGAGTGATTCGCAAGCTCAGATCTCTGCCTGATACTTTTATATCACTCACGAAGCTACCGTTATGGGTATTTGTTAACGTTGAGTCACCAAATAACCGATAGATAGCCCATTGACCATTCTTGCTCAGTACATGTTGTTTACCTTCGTCTGTTACATCTTGAATTGTTATACTGATATTGAAATCTCCATTTTGAGGAGGCCACTCAAGTTCACGAATTCTGCTGGGACCATGGTAATAGTTGATATTTGAGTCCGCTATTTTTAAGCTTGCTCTGATCGCACTCGAATCCAGATCAAGTACCTTCGCACTAAATGGAAGGTACAAACGGTTTGTACTCTTGTTGATTAGTGTATCTCTGATGACATTGTAATTTCTTAACTGAACAAGTAGTTCTGGTGAGAGAGGCATAATTTCACCTTCTACTTGTTTTGGCGTCCATAGGTTTGTGTCATAAAAAGGAGCGAAATTTTTATCGATAAATGCATCAAGCAAGCCTCCCGATGCGAAAAGCAGCTCAAAGTCTTCGATCGAAATTTCTTCTGTTGCACTTAGATCAAAAGGGTACCTTCCTAAACCTAACTCTTTGAACTTAGAATAGATCTCACTATACCAAAGAGTCTGTATTCCTTTTGATGATTCAGAAATCATCACGGACCAGCTCTGGTTAACTACGTCTAAAAGCCAACTTCTTACTGGCTCAGGAGATTTTTGTGCAATTTGTTTTAAACGAATCAGAGGATCGGCATCCGTACTACTCATCCGGTGTTGTGCTGCAGACAACGCTGCCATTTGAGGGGCCGGTGCGTCTGCTATATCTTTCATATACGTACGAACTCTGCTCAGTGCAGTTATCGTTTCATCCCATGGTGTAGGGGAGTTAGGGGTTTCGTTAATTTGTAATTGATTCAAGATGTGGAAAGCTTGTTCAACTCTTTTCATCAACAAGTAGTCAGGTTGAACAAGTTCTTCAACGAGTTCTGGTGCTGCATTTACGGCACCAGCAAGTTTAGGGTTAACCTGGGCCATTAATGCATTCTGTTGTCCAACCGGGGAAAACTGAGTGTTTGTATAAACTTGTTTTAGAACGGTTGTCATAGGAGAAGAGGGACCAGAGATCAGATCAATGGCGTTAGTAATCTCCCCTATATTGTTATAACGCTTTACTTTTAGTTCGCTTAAAGCATTTCGCCAATAACTGATGTAGTCATCCGTATATTTTTTTCTTACTTGCTTCTTGAATGTCTCTTGTTCTTTGTCTGTTGGGATTACGTGGTTTGACAAACCCAATACCCAGTTGTCGGTGATGACTTGTTGCGACATTAAATCGACGCGAGGGCGGTAAAACGTACTGAAGCCTGTAGATGTGTAAACTTTATCGATTTCTAATCGTTGAGGATCCAAGTTGTCGTTGAAGACATTATTAAAGTCGAAACCGACTGCTCGCTGTAAATTCAAAGTGCCTAAATCAATGTCACCTGCTTGTTGTAACAAGCTGGCGTACACAAGATCTACATTTGAACTAGAGAGTAGAGAACGTCTTGTCGCACGCACCATATTCATGTTGATCGATACAGGTTCAAAATCAGTGCGGAAATATGCGTCCAAATATTTCATCACTGTCGTGATCGTGTCTGGTTGATCACTGAGTTTTTGGAGCGTTGACATCGTTTGCTGACGTAGAAATTTTATCTCGCGTTTTGTAGGATCATTCAACATTAAGTAACCTTTTAGTAAAGGCAGTGCATTATTAACGTTGTCTTGATTTTGTGTTAGTTGCAAACGATAACCTTGCTCAATTACTGGCATTAAGTGGTTTCTAATTTGCATTATGAGGGCGTTATAAGCGATTTTCGTACTTTCATCGAGACGACTTACATTCATATTCACAAGTTCATTATCTAGCGCTTGTGAGCCACTAAGCCATGCTTGATAAGATGGTTGTACAGTTTGGATCGCACTTGAAAGAGAACTTTCAAAAGAATTGCCTTTTGGGTAAGACGATTGTGAATCATCTATACCAATAAGCTGACTAATCACTCTCAGGTTGTCATCTAAAGTCGTTGAAAACAGGTAAGCACCACTACCTAGTAAAATAATGGAAGCTGCAACGGCTAGACGGCTCTGCCTCTGGATCATCCTAAGGTAAGTCTTGTTTTCACCTGCGAAATCAGATTCAGGCAGGATCTGAGAGTCCATTAAGAAACGCGTAAAATAGGGCGTTTCTGTTAACTGAGTATGTTCCGACGCAATGATCGGCAAGTTAAAGTAGTTGCTGCAACTCTTAGCTAATAGGTTGTATTTTCTACCACCTTGGATATTCGATATAAAAAACACTTCACGGATATCAAGAGAATAAGACCCAGTATTGAGTTCTGAAAGTCGTTCTATCACAGAAGCAATTTCAGACTGACACAATTCGAATTGTTTAGGGAATGCTAATATGGCTTGCTTCTCGTTAACTTCATTAGAGTGAGACGACGAATCTAACGCATTGCTCTCCATTACTTTTACTAAATTACGGAAGCTATCATGGTAGTACTCAACAAATACACCTTTAGCTTCCTTTAATGGAATTGATAGAAATTCAACCGAGGTCTTTAAAGAACTAAAGTGTATGTATTCCTTAAATCCTTCTAGCTTGTCGAGCTTAGACATCATTAAATATAAAGGGATCGCTGAAGATGTTTTTTCACTTACTGATTCTAATCGATGGTTAAGCGCGGTTAACGTGTAATCGATTTGTTCGGTTTCAGAGACAATTAGAAATTCAAAATCGATAAAAAACAAGCAACCAGAAAATGGCTTTCTAGGCTTGTGTTTAATGACCTCATCTACAAATGTGTTCCACAGAGCGCTATCGTTACTTGATACTTCTTGAAACAATAGGCGTTGATCCGGTTTGATATACACGGCGGAGTCTGACTCATACCATTCGAAAAAATCATTCTTTGCAGTACGAGTCTGATCCATTGGCTTGATTGCACTGGAGTTAAGTAGAAACTGAGTTCGACCCGCGTATTTATTGCCAATCATTAAATAGATTGGCTTTTTATTGGAACCAGAAAGAAGCGGACGGATGACCATGGCTAATGCTTCTTCTTCTGTTTCCAGCATTAGGGCTTTAGTGTTGTTTTTCTTTTTTAGCCACAACGTTACCTGAAACAACGAATAGAAAATTGTTATAGCACCTAAAGCAATCCATAGGTAAAACTTGTCTGTTATATCTAGCCAAAGGATATAGATTGCAGCGATCGTAGCAGCAAGAAAGAGGAAAATGGCCGTTGATATAACAACAGGGTTCCTCATTAGTTTGTGTTTTAACATAAGCCTATTTCGTTGTTTTGAGTTTGTTGTAATACCGAGTCTTAAGACGGTTTTATGAGTTTTACGGTTTATTTGCTGACAGATCTGATTCTAAGGTTTTTATTTTGTGTAAATAGACGTTCAGTATCCGAAGAGATTTCTGTAGTTCTTTTTGTTGTTGTTCTTTTTCTGCATATTCAATGCGGCCAATCAATGGAAAAAGAGAGTTACTGTACTCATAAGCTCGTGCTGTCTTTTTACTTTCACTTCCTCTAATTACATTCGCAAATACAGTCCTGGCGTTAGAAAAGCGTCGGTGAAGTTGGGCGTAATCTGTGTTTAACTTTTCTTGTTCATTGGTGAACTCTTGGCGTAATCGTAGAATAGAAGACGAGTCCGGATACAGCTTGGTCAAATCAAGCGTCAATCGGTCTAAAATATCGATCTGATACACTTTGATTGGATCGGCAACCCAACCTTTCATTAGTGTGTCTAATTGGTTTACGACATTAGGTCTAACATCTTGAGAAATAGGAGCATATTCATATCTTAATGAATGTGCTATTTCATTAAGTTGTGAGATATCAGATGTGATGATTTGTTTAGTCAGATCTTTTAGTTGGTATTGCTTATAAAAGAAGTGAGAGGACAATGCTAAAGCAAGAAATCCGGCTAACAGGTAGACGACTAAATAATTAGAGGGTGTTTTATCGTCGACTTTCGATGTTGTTGCAGATTGCTTATTTGACACATCAATTTTAATGGTTGATGGTTGAGCCACTGGTGTTGGTTGTTTATTTTCTTCTGGAGCTCGGTACTTTCGTTGATTCTCTGCTTCGCGCAGGTTTGCTTCGGTCTCTTTATGTTCATCAACCCATTGCTTTAAGATTCGACGTACCCCACCTAATGAAGGTGCTTTTATACCGTAATGTAGTCTTAGTTCTTCTTCAATTCTCATACATAAGCGATGGCAAGTTTCGATCAGCAGTACGTCGTCGGGGTTTGTTTTAATCGACTTTATTCGTTTTTCTGTGTGTTCAACCATCCAGTCTATCGCTCCAATCCTTGCGTTTGATTTTGTAACTTCTGGATATGCGGTAAACCAATAAACGACGCATAAGTCCAGAATAGAACTGAGTCCTTCAGCTAAACCTTTTAAGCCATCATTATGTGTTGCTGCGACAGTAAAGTAGCAACTACAACGGAAATCTTTGCTGTTTTTCGAAAGTATCGTTTTTGAAAGAGACTGAACCTTTTTCCAAGAGACTCTCCCTGTCACCTTATTAAGGTTATTAATTTGACGTTTTATCTCTGTAAAATCATCTAATGCGTTTGGGTTAGTTCCGCTAGGCTTTTCTTCGTCAATAGGCCGTCTTGTGAAATCTGAGGAGAACATAATCTTGATATCCAACTGTATATATAACGAAATCGAAATTTAGCGATAACTAATAAATTTAGCCTCGCTTGTTTTTTATTTATATT
>NZ_JBFROI010000091.1:0-1435 GCF_041471405.1 Vibrio sp. 10N.261.52.C11 | reverse complement strand
TTCAGCAAGCGCGATGCTTGGCACCGATTCAATCGTTGGGATATCACCATCAATAATCGTCAGTGTGACAGTGGCCGTTTCAACATCGATATCGCCATCGCTTGACGTAAAGACGAGAGATTTAACGATATCGCCATCTTCGTGGTCTAAATCACGGTTTGGCTCAAAGCGCACGTGACCTTCGATGGTGACGAACACATCACCCTCAGTGAACGTAAATTTCTGCTCACCTGTGATTGTTGGATCTAGAGTTTGAGCGGTACCACCGTCATAAGTGAACTGGGTAATCACTGCGCCATCGGCACTTTGCGCCGTCATTACATCAATGGTATTGGTCGTCACCGTACCGTCAGCTAAATTCGGCTCGGTAATATCCAGCGTACCATTCGCCATGATTTGGACGTCATCACCAATATTCACATTAAGCTGAGACACCAATGAGTCATCGCCATCTGAGTCGACGGCATAAACTGGCAAGTCGAAGGTCAGCACGTTGTTATCTAAGCCATCGGCATGGTCTAATGCTTCAAGCAGTGTGAAGGTGTATTCACCTAACGTAGTACCGGAGAAGCTTAAGCTGAAGACAGGAACGTCCGTTCCACCGTCATCAATAAAGCCGGTATAGATGCCTGAGTCTGCTGGGTCTTCTTTCAGTTCAACCGCAATGTTGTTCGACGTTAACGCACCACCCACATTGAACTCAGTTGGTTCGATTCGGAACTTCTCAACATCATCACTTTGGTTGGTAAACGAGATAGTCTCGGTTTGACTCACCGCACTGCCGCTTGGTGTCGAGCCATCAGAAAGTTGTGTTTCTGATAGCGTCACGCTTGGTACGGATTCGATGGTTGGAATATCGCCATCAGTAATCGTCAGTGTGACCGTTGACGTCACCACATCGTTATCTAAATCACTTGAGGTCACCACAATCGATTTGACGATGTCTTCGCTAACCGTGTGGTCTAGATTGCGGTTTGGTTCGAAGCGTACTTCACCTTCAAGTGTGATAAACAGAGAGCCTTCAGTGAAGATAAACTCTTGCTCGCCGATATCCGTTTGGTCAAGTGTTAGTGGAGTCCCACCATCATAAGTGAACTCAGTAATGGTCGCACCATCAGCACTCTGCTCTGGCATCACATCAATGGTAGTTGTGGTCACCACCCCTACGCCCAGATCAGCGACGGTTGGCTCTTCGATATTCAGGATGCCATTGCTCATGCCTTGAACATCATCTTCGATGGTCACAGTCAGTGACGACATCACTGAGTCATCACCGTCACTGTCTACCGCATAAACAGGCAGGTCAAAGCTCAAACTGTTATTCACCAGACCATCTTCGTGGTCAAGCGCTTCAAGTAACGTAAAGGTGTATTGACCTAAATTGGTATCCGAGAAGCTAATAGTAAAGACGTTAGCTTCAACATCCGACGTGTCT
>NZ_JBFROI010000090.1:1149-9438 GCF_041471405.1 Vibrio sp. 10N.261.52.C11 | reverse complement strand
ATAAATAATCATTATTATTTTTTTATATTTATCTAGCTGAGCTATAAAAAGACTTCATTTTTAATATATTGACGTCTTTCTAAATGCCTTTTCAAATACTCTGCTCTCAAGGACGTGTCGCGGACAGAGCAGATCGTATGCTCGAGGGCGCAAAGCTCACAGCAAATAAACTTGCTCTATATTATGACATTACACCTAACTACGTAGGGCAACGATCGCCTACGAAATCGGATGATTGGAGTGTTGCACTCCAGGAATCTCGAAAGACCCTCGCTCTGTTGCAGACAAAAATCTCCCATTTACTAGCCACTGGCGATAGCCCTGTCCTATTTGCATCAAATACCTGCTCAGCGAGCTTAGCGACACTGCCCGTTGTTGCATCGACTTTTCCTGACATAAAGGTCCTATGGATCGATGCACACAGTGACTTTAATACCCCTGAAACGACAGAAACCGGTTATCTCGGCGGGATGGTATTGGCTGCTACATGCGGCCTGTGGGATAGCGGTTTTGGCGCGGGAGTTAAACCTAATAATGTTGCTTTAATTGGCGTACATGACATCGATGAAAAAGAACTTAACAACGTTAATAATGCAGGTCTCATGCACTTTCCCCCTTCAACTCTGACGCCAGAGTCAGTCATCAAATTCATTGGTGATTCCAAAGTCTGGGTTCATGTGGATTGGGACGTTATGGACCCGGGGCAGATTTCCGCTGACTTCAAAGTCGAGGGAGGCTTGAAAGTCGCCCAATTATTGGATCTATTCGAGTCACTTCCTAACAACCAAATTATGGGCTTAGAACTTGCTGAGTTCTGTGCAGATAGCCACTCGTCAGTAGCCAATACAGAAGGACTAGATCTCATCATTCAAGCCGTGGATGCGCTATTCAAAAAAAATAAGAGTTTAAGTCATGGAAATCATCAAAACTAACCCTGCGGCTCTTGCGCCTAATGAGCAACATAAAACCTTGTATACACATGCAGAACTGTTGCAAGAACTGAATCAGTTTTCAAACTGGAAGAAGGAAGCGTGGGAAGAATTCAGTAAGAGAGTCAGCGCCCCCTGAGTTCCCTTGCCTGTTTAGCCGCAGAGCGTGGAACTCTAAGACTATCCAAGTGCTGTTTTGTGAGTCGGATGAACACAACACTTACTACCCGTTTTTGCATGGACTGATTGCTTATACGGACATGTTGAATTCCACTCCAGTTAATAAGCGTATGTTCTCGCCATTAGTGGTGTTTTTTTCTCCGGACCTTTCACTTTCAATGGCACCGCACAAGCTTGGTTGGGAAGTCTTAAATTGGACGCATGAGCACGATGTCGCTCAATGGCCTAGGCATATACCTATCGACCCCGAGGCATCTAAATGGACATACTGCTTTAATGGTGTCGAACTGTTTATCAACATGAGCTCAGACAAGCATCAAGTGCTTAGAAATCGGAATCTCGGCTCACGCCTTAATTTTGTGATTAACGCAAGGGAGGTCTTTGACATGGTCGCTAATGGTGAAACGAAAGGTGGCAGGCAGGCTCGAGAGCGTATTCGAAATCGTGTCAAAAAATACAACAACGGAGTGATGCCAACTGAGTTGGGGTTTTATGGAGAAGAAGAAAACCTCGAATGGCGTCAGTATCAGTTGCAAGAAGCTAGTGTGAAACGACCAAGACTGTGTCCCTTCAAATAAAAACTAACGAGAGAACGTAGATGCCTTTATATAACTCAATAACAGAAACTGTTGGATGCACTCCAATTGTCAAACTAAACAATCTTGCTCCAAAGGGAGTCGAGGTTTATGTCAAAGTGGAGTCTTTCAACCCAGCTGGTTCAGTCAAAGATAGGCTTGCACTCTCAATCGTGTTAGACGCTGAAACAAAAGGTTTGCTCAAGAAAGACGACACAATTATTGAATGCACTTCAGGTAATGTTGGAATTGCCTTGGCCATGGTTGCCGCAGCCAGAGGATACAAATTTATCGCCGTAATGGGGGATGGATATTCGCTAGAACGCAGGAAGCTAATTCGCGCTTACGGTGGTGAAGTCATCTTGTTCCCAAGTGAACAAGGTAGTAGCGGCGGTAATCGAATTGCCGACCAGCTTGCAGCTCAGAATGGATGGTTCAGACCCCGCCAGTTCGATAATCCAGCTAACCCTGCTTATCATCGTGAAACGACAGCAAGTGAGATACTCAGTGATTTTTCTGGTAAGCGTTTGGATTACTTTGTCACAGGCTTTGGTACAAGCGGAACTCTTACGGGTATTGGACAGATGCTGAAGGTGGCACGACCGGAGGTTGAAATTGTCGTCCCAGAACCTAAAGGTGCTCAGATCCTCGCAAAGGACCAATGGAAAGTTCACCCCATCCAAGGTTGGACCCCAGATTTCATACCAAGTGTGCTGGATAAGAGTGTGGTGGATAACCTTGTCACTGTTGATGGAAATTTGGGGATCACGACGGCACGTGACTTAGCTCGTCACGAAGGCATTCTTGTTGGTATCTCTGCCGGGGCAACGGTAGCTACAGCTTTAGAAGTGGCTAAATCTGCATCTAAAGGAAGCGTGATATTGGCAATGGCACCAGATACAGGAGAAAGATATTTGTCTACTGAGTTGTTTGATCAACTTGGTAATGAAGAAACGGACCCTTTTATTACAACTTGGAGCGAAGAGTCTATAACAGCTGAATGTAATGCATAGTTCACCCTCTAAATACTGGATTTATGTTAATAGTACACGTGACATGTAAACGCTATCAACGATAATTATCAACGAAAGGAATACTCGTATGGAAAAACGAATTTCATTAAGTGTGTTGGCGTTGGTCATGTTCTGTGTGACCTACTCTGTAAACCTTCAAGCACCTCTTTACAGTGTTTATGCCGAAAACAGTAACATGGGCCCCGCGGCGGTCGCCATCGCCTTTGCTGCCTATGTATTGGGTCTATTGCCTACTCTATTAATGCTAGGGGGTATTTCAAATAAAGTAGGTAGGAAGCAACCCATATTCCTTGCACTATTGTTAAGTGCGGGGGCAACGGCATTGCTCGTCATTCAGCCAAATTGGACCTCGTTATTTGTCGCAAGACTGCTATTGGGTGTTGCTACCGCCTTAACCACAACCTCAGTCTCAGCGTATATATACGACCTTATTGATGAACGAGAACAAAAATTTGGTACGTTGCTAGTGGCCGCGTCTACGTCGTTGGGGTTTGGTAGTGGTGCACTTGCGACAAGTGTGAGCCTAAACGTAGCTGGCATGACAGTGCTGCCATACAGTTACCTCAGTCTATTTCTACTCGTTTCTTTGTTGTTGTTGTTGCTGGTTCGATTGCCGAGCAACCAAACCATAAAACCAAATCTCAAACTCATTACATTGCCTTGCTTCCCCACCAACACGTGGTCGTATGGTTTAGGCATGATGTTAGCTTGGGCTACAACGGGTATGGTCATCGCAATCGTACCAATACTTCTCAATGAGATGGGTTTAAGCGATTGGACTGGCTTAATGGTTTTCCTATCTATTTGCACTGGTTTTTTGACTCAACACATTGCTAAACGCTTGCACCCAAACTCAAGCCTAATATTGGGATGTTTCTTTACGGTATTTGGGTTTAGCCTCATAGCACTTGGCTACTATCATGAATCTATCACGATCATTCTTTTCGGAGCCAGTTGCACTAGCCTTTCAAGTTATGGTTTCACATATATGGCGGGGCTACTTAAGTTTACGAGTAACCATAACATCGACAAGGCAAGCTCTACGGCTGGCATGTACATCTATTCTTATGTCGGATTTTCGATACCTGTAATTACGTCCGGATTCATAGCGCAGCGCTTCGGTAACTGGATGGCGATACTCAGTTTTCTAACACTTCTACTGGCTCTTTGTTTCATTATTGTCGTCGGAAAGTTGATAGAAGGGAAGAAACAAACTCACTTTATGAAAGTTAAGAGCTAGGAAGGCTGAATGTCAGACTCACAGATTTCGCTCATTACAGGAGCAAACAGAGGGATCGGTTTTGAAATTGCAGCAGAACTTGGCAAGCAAGGTCATAAGGTACTGCTTGCTGGTAGAAAAGCAGCAGCAATTAAAGAGGCTGCTGCTAACCTGAACCTCCAAGGTATCGAAGTCTATTGCTTATGTATGGACATTACCGACGACAAATCTATCAAAGAAGCCGTCCATATCGTTGAAACCTTGTTTGGTAAGGTCGATATACTTATAAACAACGCAGCAATAAGGGTTGAAGAATATGGCACACCGCCGTCTGAACAACCACTCATAAAATGGTTTGAAACGTTCAATACAAATTTGTTTGGTACGGTAAACGTAACCCGCAGCTTTTTACCTTTACTCAAGCGCTCAATGAAAGGAAAAATCCTCAATGTATCGAGCTTATTGGGATCGGTGACGTTACATAGTGACACCAAATCATACGCATACACGGATGAATTTAAATCTCTACCAGCGTACAGTGCCTCAAAAAGTGCCCTCAATTCTTGGACTGCTCACCTCGCCTATGAGCTTCGAGATACCTCGATAACGGTAAATAGCATCCATCCCGGCTATACAAAGACCGACTTAAACGATGGCGATGGGATGTTAACCCCAAAAGAAGGAGCCCTCACAGCGATAAAAGTGGCACTTGATGCTGACAGCTTAGTGAGTGGTCAGTTTATTCACATGGAATCCCTTCTCCCTGGTAGTAAAAGGAATAGTTAAATGCTCGCAACAAAGAAAGTCGCTTTAGTCTCAGATAGTGATAGCCTAGCTGTCGACTATGATATGCCTTATATTCTGGACGCTTTTAAGCGTACTGACGTGGAAGTTGATGTGATATTTTGGGATAGCCCCAACCACGATTGGGCTATGTATGATGTGGTTGTCCTGCGCTCACCGTGGACCTATATGGAGAAAATTGAGCCATTCATTGAATTTTGCCAACAAGTTGAAAATTGTTCAGTACTGCTCAATCCTCTATCGGTGATCAGATGGAACTCAGACAAGAGTTATTTGAAACAACTCGAGAAGCAGGGTGTCCCAATTGTCCCGACAGAAATCATCTACTCAGAAACTGAGATTCAAGCAGCCGTTGCTAATCTTCAAGATAACTACTGGAAAGTTCACGAAGTCGTGATTAAACCAACAGTTGGTGCCTATTCATTCGGTGTCATTCGTCTGTCCATCGAAGATTTAGACAAAATAACTCAGCATGTGCGTTACCTATTAGGACTAGGTAAGGGCGTCATTATTCAACCATACCTACATACGATTGAAGAGCATGGTGAAACGAACATGATTTACTTTGATCATACGTACTCACATGCGATTAAGAAGGAACCTTTGCTCGCACAACGTGGTGAGACTAAAACGCCGGACATGGAATTTCGCAAGCTAAAAGAAGCGAATAGTGAAGAGAAGGCGTTGGCGAAGCGTATATTGAGGTTAGTACAAAGCAATCTTGGTCTTTCTCAACCACTTCTGTACGCGAGATTAGACTTCATTGAAGGTAAAAATGGTCGGCCGCTGCTGCTGGAACTTGAGATAACCGAACCATCACTAAGCCTACCACTTACGCCTGAATGCGTTGATATATTTGTGCAGTCGATTATTGATAAAGCCCCAAAGCCTGTATATATAAAGGATTCTTTGTAACTGCCCTGGTTACCTATAAGCAGTTAATCGGTCTTCGAACATAATTATAAAGCGGTTCAGAACTTGTCGCCATTTGCTTATATGGGCATCGTCCATTGTACGGAGACATCCTGGATCGCTAAGAAGATCGTCTTCCCTGCCACTTCATCCGTTGGGAATAGCTTACTTTTGTTGACGGCTTTCGAGATAAAAAGTGACGGATAAAAATTTAGCCTATGAAGTTTCTGGACAAAAATAAATCAGTACCTTTGCTAAATTAGAAAGTCATGAATAACTACAGGTATGGAAAGTCACTTAATTTGGTGTCCAGTCTTGGCTGTGCAGATCATTGTCTATCTTTACCATCCTGTTTAATGTATTTGCGATAGGCTCATTATGGTCGCATAACACTCGGTAAACACACATAATGAAAGGAATTTATCTATGATATTTAAAGGAATCAGTGCTTTCCCGATCACCCCGATGTCGGATGAACGAATCGACGTGACCGCTTATAGTCAGATTCTTGGCCGTTTAATTAACGCAAGGGTTGATTCTATATGTGCCTTAGGGTCAACAGGTTTATATCCGTATTTAAACGCATCAGAGAAACATAACGCGATTGCTACAGCAGTTGAAATGGCAGGAGAAATTCCTGTCTTGGCTGGCATCGGGTCGCTACGATTAAGGGATGTGCTTGCTAATGCTGAGCAAGCAGAGCAGCTCGGCGTAAAAGGTCTTTTACTCGCGCCTATTTCTTATCATCGGTTATTCGATGAAGAAGTCTATGAACTCTATCGACGTGTATCGGAGAGCGTTTCGGTACCTATCTGTGTATACGACAACCCAGCTGCTACCCATTTTACCTTTAGTCACGAACTCCATGCTGAGATTGCAAAGCTAAAAATGGTGCAGTCAATAAAGTTCCCTGGTGCGCAATTTGAAGATCAGGGTGGATGCCGAGTTCAAGCTCTCAGAAAACTACTGCCAGGCAATGTAACGATTGGAGTTAGTGGTGACGTATTCGCTTCAAATGGCATTCAAGCAGGATGTGACGTTTGGTATTCCGTCCTAGCAGGTTTGTTCCCACTCACCGCTCTATACTTATTTAAGCAAGCCAAAATTTCTTCCCCTGCGCAAGCGAAAGAACTCTCTCTAAGATATGACAGACTGTGGCAATTGTTCTCAGATAATCTCGGTGCCATGAGGGTGATGGTCAGTGCGGCAGAAATATTAGGCTATGCTGAATCCCCATGTTTACCAACCCCTTTGACAGGATTAGATAGTGAATCCAAGCTCATTCTGCAAGAAATTATCTCAGAGTTAGATCTCGCTTAACACTATATGTAGAGTGAAATTTCTTACGGGATTTTTCGACCCAAAATCAAGATGGCAAGCTTTGGACCAAAACCGTGTCAGTGTTTTTACTAATCTAGCTGCCACGGGTAAAATGTGATCTACCCTGTCAGCACGAAGCTGGACACTTCTGAGTTACGAACCATAGAACATCCTGACTTTGCGGATTACTTCTAGTATTACAACCATACGACCACCCTGCATGTTGTTGGCCAAATGCCCTTATCCACTACAGATGGCAATTGCCGACAACAAAAAACTTATACCTAATAAGTCAAAACCTAAAACACCCTCTTTTAGAAGGTAATATCCAGAAACAATACCAATAATAGGTATAACCAAGATATTTAAGTTAGCTGACATCATCAATATACTTCGGCACTTCTGGTAGGTTATTTCATCGAAGAAGACTACCAGTTCATCTCAATATCTATCTGCCTAGGTTTTATCTTGATAACTAACTAATGTATTAAAGTACCTGCCAAGCACTTTATTAAAATCACTAATATAACCACCTACCGAGGTAGGTGGTTTTGAGAGAGAAATCTAAGACTCAGACGTTTGCCGCTAAGGAACAGAGACACACGATGCGTAAAGATAGTCGTCGCTCGGCATAGTGAGCCCAGAGTGACCATTTCTGAGAGATATATTGGCATAGCCCGGACCACGAGACGTTGATGTCCAGTAATTTATCCTGACTGCCCAGCCACGAGCAGTAAACATATTTCCATTTGTGTTGAATAGTCCCCTTAACTCATTCACAGTAGCTAAACGCCAGTTGGTTCGTCCTGCAATACTCTTGGAATTATATGTGTCACACAATGAATCTGCGTTATTCCAATCGAAAATATAGAAATCCCCAGTAGGACCTGAAGTTCCTATTTCTTGTGTAAAACCTTTATTTGTACTGCCTCCTCTACTATCTAGGAACGTTTTGGATGGTGAATTTGTAAACAATTTCCCACTACCAGTATCGAAGATGTCAAGACATGAAGCTCCCGTACTCCTACATGCATAGACCTCCACGTCCACTGTGTTACTGGTGACTCCGTCTAGGAAAGCCTCAACCGTCGTGGTGGCGACTGTGTCCCCAGACAATAAACCAGTAGGCGTGACCGTTGCTGTCTGTGGTTCATCCGGTGTCCACGTGACCGAACGGCTGACATCTGATGAGGTCCCATCACTGTAGGTCGCTGTTGCAAGTAACTGTTGTGTTTGACCTTTCGCGACTAAGACCTGTGAAGGCGTGACGGTGAGCGAGGTGACGATGGCATTGGTCACCTCCACGTCCACTGTGT
>NZ_JBFROI010000090.1:0-415 GCF_041471405.1 Vibrio sp. 10N.261.52.C11 | reverse complement strand
CTGTGTTACTGGTGACTCCATCTTTAGTGGCTGTGATCTTTATAAATCCTAACGCTTTGCCAATTAATTGTCCCGGTTCTACAAAATATCCAATGTTCTTGTTATTAGAGCGCCAAATGCTTAAATCAGTTAGCACCTTTGAAGAGTGATCAGAATAATAACCTACTGCGACGAAAGCTTTTTTGTTCCCCTTCCTCATCGTTAATTTACTTGTTCCCCGAATTCCTGATGAGGAGACGCTAATATCGATCCGTTCTAATGTTATTGCTGGTTTTACATCAACCTCTTCTGACAATTCTAAATTACAACCTGCCAAGAAGAGTATAATTAATATATAAAGGGAGATAATTTTATTCATGGCTATAGCTAGTATGGTTATAAATTAAAAATGATTCTTATAAATTCGATTAATAGC
>NZ_JBFROI010000089.1:0-573 GCF_041471405.1 Vibrio sp. 10N.261.52.C11 | reverse complement strand
AGCGGCTTCGTTCAACAAGCAATTTAAGCAGACTGTCAACGCTTGGCATGTTCAACTCGGTTTGGCTTCAGTGATTTAGGTGGTAAGTTTGAGTATATTGGTAGCGTTGTCAGCTACTTAATTGGGCGTTATAACTCATTCGTAATTTCTAGTTTCTACAATATGGAGAATGTATATGGATATTAAACAAGTACATAAAGCTACGTGTCATTGTGGCAAAGTTGAATTAGAGTTGAAAATGCCCAAGGGGTTGGAAGATCCAAGGCGGTGTTCTTGTTCTATGTGCCGTAAAAGAGGCGCAATAGCAGCCTCTGTTCTATTGGAGAATCTAAAAATTGTTAAAGGTGAAGATAATCTCAGCTTGTATCAATTCAATACAATGGCTGCAAAACACTATTTTTGTAAAACTTGCGGTATTTATACTCATCATCAAAGACGTTCAAATCCACATCAATTTGCAATTAATGTGGCTTGCCTTGAAGGTGTAAACCCTTATGAACTCGAGCCAGTAAAAATATACGATGGGATACATCATCCTTCTGACACAATAAAGTTATAACAAATAAGGATTAA
>NZ_JBFROI010000088.1:0-3561 GCF_041471405.1 Vibrio sp. 10N.261.52.C11 | reverse complement strand
CACAGACATAGCTTGCTTCAAAACTTATTTCTTATATTATTAAATTAAATAATAATATTTTCAATATTTATTTAACCTTAAATATCACTAAATATTTAAATAAAACATCAATCTTGAAAAAGAATATATGAATCATAATGATAATATGCCTTGATTAACTTGGAACGTTTTAGTTACTTACAATATAAGTAGAAGATAAGTCTAATTTACTTAATCATTAAGAAGTCATGACATATTATTTTCGTGGAATAATTAGTCCGTAATTATTAGCATGTAAAATTTAAATCATTATTACTTAC
The DNA here is from genome assembly GCF_041471405.1 of Vibrio sp. 10N.261.52.C11. Classification (NCBI taxonomy): domain Bacteria; kingdom Pseudomonadati; phylum Pseudomonadota; class Gammaproteobacteria; order Vibrionales; family Vibrionaceae; genus Vibrio; species Vibrio sp. 10N.261.52.C11. The sequence continues at coordinate 3,262 of NZ_JBFROI010000088.1, read as the reverse complement.
TGTAAATTAATAACTAATCTATATTGAATAAAAGTAGATTTTATCTTTGTTATAGATTCTGGGTTTGTTGTAGAAATCGAATGAACTAAATCAGAATCTTACGATCAGTTCAGGGACACTTATTCACTTACTTTAATTTCATTCCGAAGCTTCAGTACAACACCACGAGCTGGCGCAAGTACAATAGCTCACGAATCTACCGAGCTTAACTCACGTTTTGGGTTAACGAAGCTGCGATAACTGAATGGAACAACCTAAGCAGGATAGGCATGGTAGACTACGGTTGTTTAGTGATCTATCTATCACGACTGCTCTCATGGTAAAGCGCGTGTTTACCTTGCCTTTAAGGGCATTGCAAGGCTCTATCGACTCCATTTTTAGATTGGCAAATGTTCTGTTGGTTTGTCCCTATACCTATATAAGTCGCCGAGCTAAGGATGTTGAGGTTTGCTTTAAAACCTCTTCACGAGGCGCTATTCAGCACTTAACCATTGGTGCAACTGGACTCGAGGTATACGGTGAGGGCGTATGGAAAGAGAAAAAGCATGGAACCACTGGTAAGCTTCGAGCCTGACGCAAACCACATCTTGCTGTTGATACCGATACTCATGAAATTATCACAGTTTAGCTGACACTATCAGGCGGGACAGGTGTAGAAGTACTCCCCAAAACACTTAAGCAATCAAGGAAATCTCGGGAGTCGTTGCTTACGAAACCAGGGAGTACCACAAGGTGATTAGAGTTAAGAAAATGATGCCTCCAAGTGCCTAAGCAACCTTCTCTGAAAAGCGGCATCTATGCAATCTGTAGTTCGCTGCCAGAGACTCTATGGGTCAAACAAAAGTATATGATTACCATAGACGTTCACTGTCTGAAACGCAATGTATCGTGTGAATGTGTTACTTGGAGTATCACTCACTCATTAGTAATGACAATGCATAAATTGGGGACAGTTATGCCATGATTAATGCACTCAATAAGTTCACTTGGATAAGTATGCCCAAAACTCAGTATTTCGCTTAAAGGACGAACGATTTAGCTAGCGTGCGCTCGTAAGCTTGATTCAGCAACAAAGTCATTTATACCCTTAAATAACTATTAACTTTCATCTTCAGATTGATTTATCATTTCATTCATAAAGGCTTCAGCAAGATCCGACGCAAACCAAAGGTTCTCTGTACTATTTTCATTTTCGTTAACTAATGTGCCTCTTTCACCTAGATTCTGGAAGTTATCAAAACCTACATCGTTCCATGCTTTCAGTTGTTCCTCCGTGAAACTTCCCAATGACTCATCTGCAAATTCGTCACTTATCTTTGAAAATAAAAGTGCGTTTGTTTCAGCACTCACAAAAATTGATAGTTTCTTGTCCGTATAAAATTCCACGTCAACAACATTTACAATTGCATTCTCAAAAAGATTTGGATATCCATAACATTCTAACTTCTTTTTTTCCATGTGCACTTCGATTTTGCGTATACATTGCATTAAAATACTCTTAACAAAAGTCCTCGCTTCATTATTGTTATAATTTCGAGCATCATTTACTGTTCGAATGAATTTTTTAATATCGTCAGGTGCAATCTTAAATTGTTTAAATTCAAGTTTCTGCTTAATCAATTCCTCCTTTTCATTTTCTAAAGTTTCATAGTCGAATTTTAACTTTAATTTAATTTTTTCATCTTTAACTGTACGACGCATATCTATGACATTAGCCATTTCTAAATCAATTTCTTCTAAGCGATCAGAGTTGCGAATTATGTCAGCTGGCTTAACCTGAGTATTTATTAAATTATAATCTATATGCCTCGCTACCGAGATAAGAAATGCGTCTTCAATATAGTCTTGAATGATGCTTTTACAACAGTTAGCTGTTTCCTTGTGCTTTGAACAATGTAATCTTCGTCTAATTCCATGCTTTTGCTTCTGTGGCTGAGAGCCAATACTTCTGCCACACTTTGCACATACTGACTTATTTCCATAATCAGTCAATAAATATACCAAGCCATTTCTCTTGCTTTTGTCGCCTTTATTCGAACCATATCGGCGTTTTTTTATCGCTTGAAAGGTGTCAAATTCCTCTTCAGACATAATTGCTGGGTAGTATGACCTTAACACATAGTCTTCTACATGCTTCTTCCCATCCTTCTGATAGTTGAGGTTAACCACATATCTACCACAAAGAGCTTGATTAGAAACAATGTGTGATAAAGTTGATACACCCCATACATCATTCTTTGGTTTCCTTGAATTAGCAGGAGAATGTTTTAATTGTGATGGTGGCTTAATGCCACGGTTTAGCAGCTCTACACTAATAGGCCGAAGTCCCATCCCTTGCTTAAAATGCATATCAACAATTAATCGAATAATTTCCTCATGCTCATTGAGTTCAAAACCAGTCTTTATTTTGGGGTGAGGTCGTTGCTTTCTACTTATCCAAAACGGAAGAGGACCAGCTAAATCCGAAACCCCTCCTTCTTCATGTGTTGCTATTTGACCATGTAGAAAATCAATCGAGGCCTCTGTCTTTCTTAAGGATTCTTTGTGCGCTCTAACCATCTCAAGTACTGATAAAATCATCGTTCCAAGAGGGTCTTTTGCCATAGTTTCCTTAGAGTAAATTTTTTCATCCGCCGCAGTAACTACAACTATGTCTGCATTTACTAGCGAAGCTAGGGTTGCTTGTGCAATATATGGTTGTTCTCGACTTAAACGATCAAGTGATTCTACAATCAGCACTGAGCCAGGCTTAATTAACTGTTTTTCAACAGCAGCTAAAAAGACTCCTAAAGCTCCTTTTGTTTTATGGTGACCATGAAATGCAGAAAGACCTCTATCTGTCATCACCAAGTCTTTATTGATTTTTAAGTTAAACTTCGCTGAAACCTCATCAATAAATTTCTTTTGCCTCGCTAATGAGCGGCCTTTTTCTTGTCTAATATTCGAAAATCTGCTGTAAGAATAAATCTGGGGTTCAGTATGAGAAAAATGTTCCAACTTCATCTAAATAACCTATCCATGAGATGACTGTATAGTTATGACTGTTCGCTAAGCCTATGTCAATAAATACTTTTTTAAGAAGTATCAGTGTTCAGTATGCAGACGGCGCATTCGGTTACTTCCCACCTTACACATTAGGTGCGATGTACGCGGCTCAGTTCATGGCTTCAATGAAGAAAACAGTGGATGTGAACTCAGTGATTGAAAGCGGTGACCTATCCCCTATCTTCAATTGGTTAGAATGTAAGCGTGCCATGAACAC
>NZ_JBFROI010000087.1:0-1489 GCF_041471405.1 Vibrio sp. 10N.261.52.C11 | reverse complement strand
ATGACTTAAAACGTTACAACACCCTTTATGAACAACACCTTACCAACCTAAAGCTGCAAGGTAAACGACCCGCGACCATTGATGCCTATTCCCGTGCGGTTCGTCGGATCACCGCTCATTTCGACCGAGCCCCTGATACATTAACGACCTCTGACCTCAAACAGTTCTTCGCGTCTCTTATTCAAACCCACTCGTGGAGCACCATAAAACTCGATCGTAATGGCTTGCAGTTTTTCTATCGCTACACGCTCGATAAACAGTGGGAGTGGCTCAATATCGTCAAGCCGCCACAAGTAAAACGACTGCCCGACATACTGACACCACAGCAAGTCAGCTCGCTGATTACTCACACTCGACAAGCACGTTATCAGGTGTTTTTTCTTACTCTGTACAGCATGGGGTTACGACTCAGTGAGGGATTAAATCTTACGGTTCATGATATCGACAGCCAAACAATGCGCGTTCACATACGGGAAGGAAAAGGCGGAAAAGACCGAATGGTGCCGCTTCCGCAGCGAACGCTTAAGGCACTCCGCACGCACTGGCTTACCCATAAGCATCCTTGCTACTTATTTCCTGGACTTGGTACATGTCACGACACCCCCATGGATCGTGGCGGAATTCAAAAGACGATGAAACTTGTACTTAAAGAGTGTGGTATCAAAAAGCATGCGAGTCCTCATTCACTCAGACATTGCTTCGCAACGCACTTACTTGAGCAAGGAGTCGACCTGCGTTCACTGCAATCACTGCTCGGTCATGCAAGCCTCAACACCACGGCACGATACACCCGAATGACTCAGATAAAGCAGCGTGATGCGGCAATGGCCATCAACCAATTAACGGATGATCTAGACTTAACATGGAGCATAAAATGAGTACTTTCATTGAACTGCTTCGCCAGCATCATCGTGCGCTTAAGCATCACTATCATGCGCAGATAAATGGCGATATGCATCGGGCTATTGGGGCGATGCTCCGTTGCAAAACAGAGCAACAAGGACGCTCACAATGGTTCTGCAGTCACTGCCATCACGATGACCGATTGCCTCTTTCTTGTGGTCATCGCCATTGCCCTCAATGCCAACAACGCACCACTTCTGACTGGCTACAGCGTCAACAGCAAAAACGGTTACCTGTTCACTATTTCATGGTGACCTTCACTTTACCGTATCAATTGAGAGTGCTGGCAAGACATCAACCTAAAGCGATATATAACGGTATGTTTAAGGTGGCATCAGGGGTATTAAAGGATTTTGCCAACCGACAACGGCAAGGTGAACTTGGTTTTACCGCCGTGTTGCATACTCACAGCCGACAACGAAACTTGCACCCACATCTGCACATTATCGTGGCGGCAGGCCAATACGACGCGTCGAGGCAAACGTGGCACAAAGGCAACAAGCATTACCTCTTCAACGCGTTTGCTTTGGCCAAAGTATGGCGAGCAAGAATGCTAGAGGCCATTAATCAACACCCAACGTTGTGG
>NZ_JBFROI010000086.1:0-1029 GCF_041471405.1 Vibrio sp. 10N.261.52.C11 | reverse complement strand
AGCGGCTTCGTTCAACAAAGCAATCAACACGATTTATTACATTCGGCGTTGTAGGTTTGTCTTTGGTTTCGGTGTTTAAGGCAGTAAAATTCAGCTAAGTCGGCGTAGTAATAAACGTGTTATTGCGGCGTTATAAGGAGGAAGATATGCGAAGAATTAGCTTTCATCGTCCAAAACAGAAAGTACGAAATCCAGAAAGGCACATACGTGCCCTAAAAGTGTGGGCTGAAGAGTTTCGAGGTTATTATCCAGAGCGGGATGGTGAGCAATACACTAACTTCAAAATTTGGACACTTGATCGCTTAATCCAAGGTTCTAGTTCCAAGTTTGAGTGGCAGAAAGAGGCTTTAGAGCAGTTATTTATAGCCGCCAACCATATGGTTAATGCAAAGCCAAACAACGAAAAAGGTAAGTCTTGGGTAGCTGTACTTCTTTGTTATCCCAACCTTTTTTCTAGTGAAGTAACTGTGTTCTTTGACGAAACCTACTATAAGCGGTTTAGACCTGACGATGGTTTACTTACAGGTAGAAGTATTTTGGAAAAGTATGAGATTTCCGCAAATTTCGATTACATCGAGCAGGGTTACAAAGAAGACTGGGGTGATGAAAAAGAAAGTATAGAAGTTGAAATGTGGACAATAGGTGAACCCTCCTTATAACAAACGACTATGGCACGGTTTGCCTTACTCGAAGTAATCCGTAAATACCTAAATTAGCAGATTCACTAACACGGAAATGTCCAATTTCGTGCTAGTAGGTACCAGAATCTTCCGTGATTGTTAAGTTCGATGAAGGGATAAAACCTTCAAATCAATCTAAGTATGTTTTGAAAATGTGATTAAAAAGGCTGAATCAATAAACTGATCAGCCTCTATCAATTTTTTCCATTAAAGGTAACGGCTTCTTAGGTGGTCTTTGAAGTATTGCGCATTCAAGGTTTCACCGGTTGCGCCTTTCACCAAATCATCAGTAGTAAGCAGGCTGCCTTTGCTCTAAATGTTCGATTCTAACGTAAACGCCCCATGAACC
>NZ_JBFROI010000085.1:0-13857 GCF_041471405.1 Vibrio sp. 10N.261.52.C11 | reverse complement strand
CGGCTTCGTTCAACAAAGCCTTCAAGACTGATTCGTGTACGCGTGCCGATTCCGCTTCGCTCCATTTTGGCACATACCCACTCACAGCTTAAGGCGGCGTTATAACTTGAAAGGAGAAACTTTTTGGAAATTGGTTTTAATAAGAGAAAAATACTTAACTTAATTTTTTGCCATATTGGATTGCTAGTTATTTTTGATGTTGTATACATATTATGGTCAATACGTTCTGGGTATGGAATTTTGAATGAGGTTTTACCAGTTTCAATATTAGCAAATATTAGTTTTTCAACAATGGTTGGCATCAATTGTATGAAACTTAAATTTAAGGGTAATGTTCTGGAAATAAGCGAAAAAGGCATTTTATTTAATACGCCTTCACATGCTGTAGCTAATATTAAGTGGGAGGATATAACAACCATAACCTGTGCTCCGTCATCTAAGGTTCCTTTAAAAGTCTATGTTCATAACACTAATGATTATATTAAAAACTACCATGGGGTTACAAAAATTTATGCTTTAATCCTAAAGGCATTACGCGGAACTCCTTTTATCATAGAGATGTACCCACTAAATATTAGCCCGTACGAGCTTCAAACTAAGGTCTCAAGTTATTTGCTTGCAAAGTAGCATAAACCTTAAATTTAGTAGCATCTGAATTTTTATATCTGTGATGTACAAAAGTTATAACAAAACATCAAGCTGACACGTCTTACTCCGCAGTTTTGGTATAAAGTTCGGTGCTTGGTGTACTTGGTGAGTTAGCTGTGGTGCAACTTATGTTCGGCGTTAGCTGTACAACTCACTGATTCCGCAGGTGAACAAAATTGAGTGATAAAGTTAATGATATCAGTCATTTTTATTTCAGCGCTCGTGCATCTTGGTTCACCGTTATGCCAGATTCTGTTTTGTATATTGGCATGTGACATTTTTCGTCGCCGCGAGAGATTTGTATCTCTCCAAAATAATCTTGTTCACCTGTTTCGACAAAAATTGCAGCCAAACTATCTTTGACGCAGCAAGTGAGTTTGCCACGGAAGTGAAAACGAACGTATTTCCGAACAACCTGAGCAAATAAGCTACCAAGACAAAGTGCTCTAGATTGAATCGTAATACATGGCATTTTCCGTGCATTACGACAAGCATATGATGTGTACTTGGACGTTCGATGTTGAGCAGTCTTGATTTCCTCACCAAACGTCAGTTTCACGGAGGAAACATGACAAGCGGCCAATTACTGGAAAAGGCACTTTATAGTAGTGCCAGCATCCATCAACCTCATTCTTTAAAAGCCTATTTGGCTGCAAATCACCTGAATGCTTATTTCGCTAAATCAGACAATGTGTGGCTTAAAACGAGTGAGTTGATAGACCAAACTGAGATTGAAGTTTTAGGCGAGTGCTCTGCAACGGTGCAAGCGCCGAAGTTTACGGATCTCCCACGCAAAGGCGAACGCTTGCCTTTTGTTTCTCGGAATTTAATTGCAACAGTAAATCACATACAAACGTAGAGGTAGCGCACAGAATCGAAAAAGGGGATATCGCGATTACGGAATCATTGATCTAGCCGATAGTGAGATAGTGATAAGAGGTCGATAATTCGTTGTCGGACTAAATTAGAACTTTAAATCTAATTTCTAAGTAGTTGTTATCTCAGGAAGAGTTTTTGTGCTATGCGCCCCTATATTAAATACATTATCCCTATTTTAATTCCTTTCATTATCCTCGTAATGCCGCTATCAGCGTTTCCATTTGAAGGCCTTACGATTATTCAACAACGCGTTATCGCGATCTTTTTATTAGCGGCATTGTGCTGGGTGTTCGAGCCCATCCCGATCTACGCGACGTCTGTTGTTATTATCGTTCTGCAATTGTTGATGTTGTCAGATAAAGGGCTGATCTTTTTAAGGTTTGAGCATGGGCAGGAACATTTTGGTGAGTTGTTAAAATACAGCGACATCATGGCGACATTCGCCAGCCCAATCATCATGCTGTTTTTAGGTGGTTTTTTCTTAGCGATGGCCGCCACTAAGTATCGATTAGACGTAAACTTAGCCCGTGTATTATTGAAGCCATTTGGACAAGACCCAAAGTTTGTGATGCTCGGCTTAATGCTGATCACTGGTATCTTTTCGATGTTTATGTCTAACACGGCAACAACGGCAATGATGCTATCTATTTTAACGCCGGTACTGGCTGTGTTTGGCCCGAAAGACCCCGGTCGTATAGCGTTTGCGCTTTGTATCCCTGTTGCCGCTAACATCGGCGGCATTGGTACCCCGATCGGTACCCCGCCGAACGCTATCGCACTTAAATATTTAGTTGGTGATAACCTCATTACGTTCGGTGAATGGATGGCATTTGGTGTGCCGTTTGTCGTTATTATGATGGCGTTAGCGTGGTTTTTAATAGGCTTTATGTACAAAGCTGACCAAAAGAAAATCGAGCTAAGCATCAAAGGCAAATTCCTTAAAACGCCCAAAGCCATTGCGGTATACGTCACTTTTGCGCTGACCATCATTCTTTGGTTAATGGGCTCAAGCCATGGCATGAACTCTTATACCGTCGCTCTGATTCCTGTCGCTGTGTTCTCACTCACAGGGATCATCAATAAAGAAGACCTTAAAAAGATTTCTTGGGACGTACTGTGGCTTGTATCAGGTGGTATTGCGCTTGGTTTAGCTCTCGATAAAACTGGCTTAGCAAGGCTCGTGGTACACAGCATTCCGTTTGATGCTTACTCACCATATGTGGTGTTGTTCGGAGCGGCGTTCTTGTGTTTGGTAATGGCAAACTTTATGTCTCATACCGCAACGGCTAACTTGTTAATGCCAATTATGGCTGCATTAGGTTCGTCTATGGCTTCACTCACGCCACTCGGCGGTGAGTTAACGTTAATTCTGGTTGTGACTTTTGCCGCTTCATTAGGTATGTCGCTGCCAATCAGTACGCCACCGAATGCGTTGGCTCATGCCACGGGTCATGTGCAAAGTAATCAAATGGCCAGAATCGGTATTATTTTGGGTGTGGTTGGTGTGCTACTGAGTTTTGTTATGGTGTGGGTGCTACATTCAATTGGTCACATAGGATAACGATACGTGTATCAACAAAAGCTAGAAGCACTGATCGAGCGCTATTTTAACCAAACAGAACGTCGGGTGACGTGCTGTGCCGGTAACACCATTATTGAACAATCAGCGTTAAACACTCGTTTATATTATGTGTTTAGTGGAGAACTGGAAGGGTTTTATACCGATGCGAATACACCGCAAGTGCGAGTATTTAGCGCGGGTAGTGGGGCTTTTATAGGCGTTCATAGCTTCTTTTCAGGTAATTGGACAGCATCTTCAACGGTTGTTGCTAAAACCGATGTTGAGTTAGCGTGGATCGATAAAGACACGCCTGCAGAAGATGAACGTAAATTTGGTCCTCTTACCGCACAGTTCACACCTGTAATTGTCAATGAGTTGTCGCGTCGTCAACGCCGCGCAACACAAGAAGCGATAGCGAAACAAAAAGCGCTAGAGAAGTTACATACTGCTGAGCAAATGACGACCTTGGGTCAATTGGCTGCAGGGATTGCTCATGAGCTTAACAACGCTATTGGTGTCGTAAATAGTAAATCTGGTCGACTTGAAACGGTCATCATGGATCTGCTTGAAGAAGTGCATCCAGAAGCCAGTCAATTTTTCGATTTTGGGTTAATGCATGGTCAGAAAACGTCGTCGTCAGAAGCACGAACACGTGGGCGACAATTTGAAAGAAAATATGGTTTAGACAAAAACATTGCTCGCTCTCTTGCAAAGGCGATTCCAATTGATGCTTTATCTGCAACAGACGTTATTTCAAAGCATTGGCTGAAAAAACCAGAAGAAGCGATTCGTTTTTGGCAGATGGGCTGTGATTTACATGATTTGCGTTTGGCATCTAGACACACCGTCGGCATCGTAAAATCGGTTAAACAACTTGGCAGAGTTGATATCGACACCGAAGAAGCGGTTGATATTAACGACTCCATTAACCATGCCTTATCGTTGCTACAAAGTGAGTTACGTAGAGTGTCTGTGCGATTGAGCCCTGCGGATTTACCGTCTTTTAAAGGCTCGAAAACAGAGCTCGTTCAGATTTGGGTCAACATTGTAAAGAATGCTTGTGATGCAATGTCGAATTCAGACGATGCCGCAATAGAGATTCAAACCAGATTAAGTAAGAAAAGGATATTAGTTACGATCGCGAATAACGGCCCTGAGATAGACGAGGCGACTCGTAGAAAGGTATTTCAGCCCAACTTCACCACTAAAAAAGGTGGTTTATCGTTTGGATTGGGCTTGGGTTTATCAGTAGTTAAGCGGATTGTGGCAGGTTATGGCGGAAGTATTATTGTGAAAAGTGATGCTTCTAAAACGGTATTTAGAATCAAGTTACCAATAGAGGGTGAACATGGAGAAGCTTAATTTAATCTGTGTCGATGACCAGAGAGAAGTACTGAGCGCAGTGATACAAGATTTAGAGCCGCTGGCGAGTTGGCTGAATATTGAAGATTGTGAATCAGCGCAAGAAGTGCTTGATCTCATTGATGAACTTGACGCAGAAGGCGAACACATTACCGTCATCGTGTCTGATCATGTGATGCCAGGGAAAACGGGTGTGGAGTTACTCACTGAAGTGTTCCATGACAGTCGCTTTCCGAATACCAAGAAAATTCTTCTTACGGGGCAGGCCACTCATACTGATACCATCAATGCGATTAATGCAGCAGGCATCGACCGTTACTTTGAAAAGCCTTGGCAAGCAAGCACATTGGTTGAGTGCATTCGTACTCTTGTCACTGAGTACATATTTGATCAAGGGCTTGATTACACGGACTATCAGAATGAGCTCGACCAGCAGGTTGTGTTCAGACGCTTGCGTTAGCCTCTTATGTTAGCGACTTACATTATTCACTAGTGTAAGTCGCTTGAAATTCTATGCACCGAAGGACGCTTTCTGAAGGGTTTTTCTTTGAAAGATGTAATCTTTCGCTGCTTATTTTACCTACCTCTTTTAGTCGTTCAGGTTTTGGTACTCAGTTATTAACACACTGGTTGCTGGCTTAAGTCTAAAACTCATGCGCTACGCCAACCAAAATTGAAGTTAATGCATAGTCTTTATACACCACATTAGTGCCGTTCCTGCCTCCAGGTAACGCCAGCGGATGCATTGTGTTTTCTTCACGAACGATTCCCTGAACATACAGCAGAGCTAAAATGTGTCGCAGAGTTCCCGTGTCGTTTGTTAGAAAAGTAAGTCGAAATTATTCAAAAGTGATTCCTAACGCGTGGGACGTGGAGTTCTAAGCCAAATCGGTACTTACAACGTAAAGGACTAGGCTTTTGACGGCTTACTGCGTAATAATGCATTCGCCCACAAGTGGGGGTTTATAGTCAGTAGGATTTTAAAATGAGTGAGATTGCTCGCTTTATATCTGGTGAAGCGCCGGATAAATTTGGTCGAAATATAGAACAGTTATTGGCTTACAATCATTTTTGGTTGGAGCATGACCATAAGTACATTCAAGTGTTCTTCCCAATAGATGAGGGGACTAAGTTTAATCAACATGCCCCGTTGGTTACTCAAGAAGATAAGGTGCTTTTTGCTAATTCAGAAGCGCTCCGCACAGCTCATCTACAAGTGCTTGACCTGATGCTTGAGTTTTGGGGTATGCAGCGAAACGGGAGTGAAATATCTTCATCGTTACCACTTAGCCCGGCTAATCACGTATGGGTAAAGAATCATGACCATAACCAGCTAAGGTTAACGCGAGCCATTCGCAGTTTGTACTTGTTGGGTAATGAAGAGGTTGCGGCTCGGTTATGTGACTTCATAGTATCAGCGGCGACCGAGACTGGCTCGGTGTCGGAGAAAACCGTTCAGTATTGGCGCAATGCCTTGGAAGGTTAGGGTTTTTCTGTGCAGAGCTTCCGGCACTGCTCATAATTGATTCTCAATGCGCGGTATTTTGTACGATGCCGCTTTCTCTATATTCAACATTTGAATGCAATTTGTGGAATATATCAAAGTTAATTAAACTGATGGTAAGTTATTACTTTTCATTATGTTAGGGTTCTTTTCTTAAGGTCAGCGGATTAGGAAGAGGCTAATGAAAAAGGGATTTGTGATAGCGATATCAATCGGCTTTGTTGTCTTCTTCCTTGTTGGTCGTGAGCTTCAGTGGTTCGGGTCCAGTAATTCCGAGTCGTTTCCTAAACTTCCGGATAGTCCCCAATTTGTTCCTTCTATCGATTTCGACGGTGAGTGGCTAGGCCGCCGTATTAACACCACTGGCAATAATATGTGTGAACGCACAACCATCACCGGAACTATTCGTGAGGGTAAGGCTACTCTAAGGCTTACCTACAATGGAACACCGTTAGAGGGTTGGGTGACGGAAAACGGCGACTTACGTTTATATGCTAAACATCGCCAATGGGATTATCGTTTTTCCGCACGTGGCAGTGGCAGTAGATTTGACGGCCGATGGCACTTAACCAATGGGCCGTGCCAAGGAAGTTGGTTTCTAGAAAAGGTCGATGGCAAGTAGGGTTGTTACTACAAGACGCCGTTTAAAATTAACCAGCACAAGGTTCTTTTAGGAGAGATAAGTGATCAGATTAATCGCCGTGTTCATTGTGGCTTTCGGGCTAGGTGCATATGCGAGCTTACATGTTTTGACAGACTATGTTGTGAGCATTGAAGACAGTCATAAAGCTGCGGTGCGGCAAGGTTTTGAAACCTATAAATATGCAAATACAAAAGACCTTGCCCCATTAATTAAAACATCGAACTTGTTAGCTCGTTATAGTGCTTGTGAATTAGAGGGAGATGAAGGCGATGCGATTGCATTAGCCCTGTCTATTAACGCTATTTCCTTTGGGATGTTATCGAAGCAAGCGTCTGACCTCGATCAAGACACCTTTAGGACTGGTTTGATGATGTACGGAAAACTCAAAGACAACGAAAAAGCGTCTGGTCAGTTAACTGAAATACTTACTGCGTACTGTAAAGATAGTCTTCGCTATCTATACGACTGTGAAAAACTTTCTAATTTGTTAGGCGAAGAATGGGATACACAATGGAAGGAAGTGAAACCAGTATGTACCTAAAAATGATTCAACATATACGGCATTTTGCTATGCCGTATTCAGATGTGATTTGAAAACAAAGGACACAATATGGAAGTAAGGTTGGTCAAAGGTTCAGAGCCTAAGTTCGCTGAATCGATCACCAAAACGAATATGGCGAGTTACTATCAAGCTCGTGGAATCGCTTGGGGTCATAGCCAGTTTTTACGCAGCTGGGATGAGCTGGATAACTATGATATTTATGTGGGGGATCGCCGTATTGGTATTGTTCGCTTCAGTTACGCTAGTGGTACAACGTTTCTTAGGGACTTGCAGATATTAGCTGACTGTCAAGGTCAAGGTTTTGGCTCTAAGTGTCTCGATTTGGCTATTGAACATGCGAACAATCAAGCATCGGCTCAGTTAGTGTTGCGCGTGTTCAGTGAGAACCCCGCCATTAAGCTTTATCAATCAAAAGGTTTTACTCAGTTGTCTGAAGTGAAAGGGCTCGTTGAAATGGAGCTGCCTTTAGGGTCATCATTGAGAGGGTGTCATGGATAACCGTATCCAACTAAATTTTGTTAAGTACTTATTTTCAGAGTTGCTGTTTATTGTTATTGCATTAGGTCTTGCCTATTGGATATTAGATGGTGATCGTTCATCGCTGCTAACCATAGGGCTGATAATTTGTGTTCCTCCATTAATAAAAATTCTAATGTTGTGGTGGAAGCTTCGCGATAGCTCGTTTGAAATCACGAACGGTCATGTACGTTTAAATGGCGTTGCTTGTGATGTGACTTTACAGCGTAGCTTTCTTCCGTTTGAAATTGGCTCATTCATCAAGCTTTCATACACGAAAGGTGCAATGCAGAAACACAATATTTACCTTTCTAAAGGCGCAATGAGCAAAGAAGAATGGAGCCGTATGTTAGCGTGTCGAACTAGGTCGCCATAAAGAAGCGACATCGCTGTTACTTGAGCTTTTAGTTTCCACGACGAATAGCGATGCGATTAAAGAGTACCAACGAGCGATCTCTTTATATGCTCAAGACCTAGATAAAACCTGGTAAGCAGCGCGTAAAGCTCATTAACTCACATAACAAAAAGCCTAAGCATCAATATGATACTTAGGCTTAAAGGCATAGTTTTTGTTCTTTAGGAAAGCGTTACGCTGAAAGCTCTTTACGAACGATCTCTGCGCCAGCACTGAGCGCATTAAGCTTCGCTGAGGCTATCTCGCGAGGTAGGGGAGCCATGCCGCAGTTGGTGCAAGGGTAGAGCTTGTCGGCATCAACGTACTTAAGTGTTTCACGTAGAGTGCTAGCCACTTCTTCCGGTGTTTCAATCGAATCGGTTGCAACATCAATCGCACCGACCATTACTTTCTTGCCTCGTACGAGCTCAAGCAGCTCAAGAGGTACATGAGAGTTGTGACACTCTAAAGAGATAATGTCGATATTCGATTGCTGCAGCTTAGGGAAGACTTCTTCGTATTGGCGCCACTCGGTGCCTAATGTCTTTTTCCAATCCGTATTTGCTTTAATGCCGTAGCCATAACAAATATGGACTGCTGTTTCGCACTTAAGCCCTTCAATGGCTCTTTCCAAACAAGCGATGCCCCAATTGTTCACTTCATCAAAAAACACGTTAAACGCAGGTTCATCGAACTGAATAATATCCACGCCTGCCGCTTCAAGTTCTTTGGCTTCTTCGTTGAGGATCTTTGCAAATTCCCACGCCAGTTTTTCACGGCTTTGGTAATGCGCATCGTAAAGTGTATCAATCATGGTCATAGGCCCCGGCAGAGCCCATTTGATCGGTTGGTCGGTTTGCTGACGTAAGAACTTCGCATCTTCAACAAACACAGATTTCTGACGAGAAACTGGGCCTACAACCGTCGGTACACTCGCATCGTAACGGTCGCGGATTTTAACGGTTTCACGCTTTTCAAAATCAACGCCATTCAGGTGTTCAATGAAGGTCGTTACAAAGTGTTGACGTGTTTGTTCGCCGTCACTCACAATATCAATGCCTGCTTGCTGTTGCTCGTGCAGAGAGACACGCAGCGCATCTTGTTTGCCGTCTGTGAGTTCATCGCCTTGAAGTTTCCATGGCGACCAAAGCGTCTCTGGTTGTGCAAGCCAAGACGGTTTCGGCAAGCTGCCCGCTGTTGAAGTCGGTAATAGTGTTTTCATAATAATATTGCCTATCCTTGGGTGGTTTGAGAGCGCAATAGACGATTAAAGTGCGTAATTTGCCGACCAGTTCTCTAGAACTGATTGGTATGGCTTAATGAACTTCTCTTCTGCGAATTTACCTTGTTCAACAGCTAGCTGGCTTCGTTCTTCACGGTCGTACACGATTTGAGTCAGCGAGTGATCCAAGTTTTTCAAGTTTGGTTGGTAACAGTTACCCGCAACCGCGTTCGCGTTGTAAATCTCAGGTCGGTAGATTTTCTGGAACGTACCCATGGTACTGATGGTGCTGATAAGCTCTAGGTTAGAGTAATCGTTCAGCAGATCACCAAAGAAATAGAAGGCCAAAGGTGCAACACTGTTAGGCGGCATGAAATAACGAACCTGTAAGCCCATCTTTTTGAAATATTGTTCAGTTAAAGAAGACTCATTCGGTTGGTATTCAAAACCTAATACTGGGTGTTGGTTTTCAGTGCGGTAATAGGTTTTATTATCTGACACGCTTAAGCAAATAACAGGTCGTTTATTAAAGTTCTTTTTGTAAGCGTCAGAGTTAACGAAATATTTAAAAAGCTTACCGTGTAAGTCACCAAAATCTTCTGGAATGCTGAATTTATCTTGGCCTTTATTATGATCCAATAGACGTACGCTAAAGTCATAATCTCGAACATAAGAAGAGAAGTTATTTCCGATAATGCCTTCAATACGCTCGTTAGTTTTACGGTCTACAATATTGGTTTTCAGCACTTCAATTGAAGGGAATGCTTCGCCGTTGCTTTCAATATCCATATCAACAGAAATGATTTCAAGCTCAACAGAGTAGCGGTCGCCCTTAGGGTTATCCCAGTGCGCTAACGCGTTGAAACTGTTATCGATCATTTGTAGTGCATTGCGTAAGTTCGCTTGACGGCTGTCACCGCGAGCCAGGTTAGCAAAGTTGGTAGTGATACGCGTGCTGTCTGCAGGCTGGTAGTTTTCGTCGAGGCTAATGCTCTTAATCGTAAAATTAAATTCTTTATTCATGCTGATTTGGTATCCCAATTTTTTTTCTGATTCTCTCGGTCTTTAGTATTAAAACGGCTTTTATTTTTTGCTTGTGACCGGATTAAGAATCGAAGGCTATGCTGTCTGAAATTAATGCTTAGTAGAATTAATGTCGTATAAAGTTAATCGCTTAAGGTTTTTATACGTTGATAGGTTGACCATTAACAATGGTATTACTTCACATTCAACATGAGGAATATTCATGATCTATTCTGTTTGAATATTTTAGTCGGTGTCAGTTATATTAATTAGCTTGATGGAAATATAACCACATTAATAGTGTGTTATTTAAGACGATTAATTTAATTAAGAGATGGATGAAATGAGTGAATTGCTGTTGTTGATTTTATACTGTGCATTATTAGGCAGTGGTGTTGGTTTTCTTGCCGGGCTTTTGGGGATTGGCGGAGGGCTGATCATTGTTCCGGTGCTAAGCAGCATTTTACTTCACTTAGAGATTCTACCTGCGGATCAAGTGGTTGTTGCGGCCATCGCCACTTCGTTGGCATCGATACTGTTCACCTCAACTTCTTCTGCACTTGCTCACCACAAGAATGGCAACGTGCCTTGGGATCTGGCGCCTTGGATCATGCTCGGTGTTGCTCTGGGTGCACTGGTTAGTGGCTTTATGGCGGCTCTGTTGCCGGAAAAAGTCGTTCGTATTGTGTTCGCTGTAAGTGTGGTTCTTATTGCGATCAAGATGTTCTTAAGCAGTAAAAATGATGCCCCTAAGGAACGAAAACTGCCAAACAAGGGCGTGCTAACGGTGCTGACAACCATTACGGGTGGCTTGTCTGCCATGATAGGCATTGGTGGCGGTGCATTGCTGGTTCCGCTATTAACGTTCTTCTCTGTCGATATGAAAAAGGCCATAGGTTGTGCCTCAGCTTGTGGCATTGTGATCGCGTTGTTTGGCTCGATAGGTTACATCAGCTCAGGCAGCAGCCACTTTGCTCTATCAGACGGCTTTGCTGGCTTTGTTTATCTGCCTGCGCTGCTGGGTATTGTGTGCACGTCTTGGTTTACGGCTCCTTTAGGCGCAAAAGCCACCAATCATTTACCGGTTCCAACGATTAAGAAAATCTTCTCAGTACTGCTAGTGGTTATCGCGGCAAGCATGGTGGCGCGTTAATTAAAGATCGTTCAGTGTGAATATATAGAACAAAAACGAATAAATTGATCAACCACCAATAATTAGAAAAGGGCAGTTTCATAACTGCTCTTTTTTTGTTTATCGGTCTATGCTTATACAGCTATATACATGAGTATATTGATAAAACCGTTTAGTTATGAACAGTTCACCGCTATAGCTAAATGTATTTTGTTTGATTCAACGGAATGCTATCAATGAGTGATTTATGGATCCTTTAACGCAGGGCGTGTTAGGCGCTTCTTTGTCACAATCGGCCAGCAAAAAACAACATTTGGTTGTTGCTGGGGTATTAGGGCTGCTCTCCGGGTTAGCACCAGATTTGGATGCACTGATTAAGTCTCAAAGTGACCCTTTGTTGGCTTTGGAATTTCATCGACAATTTACCCATTCACTCTTCTTTATTCCCATTGGCAGTTTGATCTGCGCTTTGGTTCTGCATCACCTGATTGCAAAAAAACGTGGGCTTTCTTTCAAACAAAGTTGGCTGTTTTGTGCTCTGGGCTATGGTACTCATGCACTGTTAGACGCTTGTACCACCTATGGCACGCAGTTACTTTGGCCTTTCACCAACGCGCGTTTTTCTTGGAATACCATATCAATCATCGATCCTGTTTATACGCTTCCCATTCTAGTGTTGCTTGTGTTTGCGACGTTAAAACGAGCGCCTTGGCTAGCGCGTGTTGCGTTTACTTGGGCGCTAATTTATCCAACATTAGGGATGATTCAGCGAGACAGGGCAGAGGCGATTGGGTGGCAATTAGCGCAAGAAAGGCAACACACACCGATTCGATTAGAGGCAAAACCAAGCTTTGCGAATATCTTGGTTTGGAAAGTGGTGTACGAAACAGAGGCTCATTACCATGTAGACGCAGTGCGGGTTGGCACATCGGTAAGCACGTATCCCGGAGAGTCGATTGCGAAGCTGAATGTTAGCAGGGATTTACCTTGGCTTGACCCGGACTCTCAACAAGCCAAAGACATAGAACGTTTCCGCTGGTTTTCAAATGGTTATATCGCTCAGGACCCAACAGACGAGCTGCGTATTATCGATGTCCGATATTCAATTGTACCAAATCAAATGAAAGCACTATGGAGCATCAAGCTATCAAAAGCAGTTGATGCAAACGCGCATGTAAAATACGAAACTCATAGAGACAACACGCCAGAGTCGAGACAGATCTTCTTCGGTATGCTCACTGGCGATAAATGAGCTAGTTTTAAACTGATCTGCACCGTCAATACTGGATGCTACGTTAAGCGACTTTCCATACGTTTAGTTATCTCTGAATTGTTAATTTAGGGGAAGCTATAGCTCATTTATGCCCCAAAGTGAGCCAGAGAGGGGGTGAACTCTGTTTCAAACTCAGGAACTTGCCTTACTTTTCCTCATGCCTAGAGTTCTAACTTTGTCCCCAAATTTCTAACCCACTAGACCACTAGACCACTAGAGACTGATCTTCAATCACAGCTACGCACGAATACGTTGTTTAAGTGTTTCTAAGCTATTGAATAGTCGGTAACTAAATGGAAGTTCTTCAGTGATAACGTGCCTTGAATAGGAAGCTATGTGTGTTTGCACGGTTTGCACCTGAAAATCGGATTTATACTGTATTATGTGCTTATTTTTCAGTTGGTTAAGCAATTAATTTCGGATATGCTGAAAGTGTGAATTCGTGCCTGCACGATATTAAAATGTTATATGCTTCAAGGATGATGATGAAAAAAGTAGTACTTTCAATATATTGCTTAATGGCGTTTAGTCAGGCTAATGCTGACGTCAAGCTAGACTTTCCCTTCAAGAAAAAGTTTGAAGTGTATGAGATTAGCGGGAATAGTGTTGAAGAAATTGAGCGTTCATTTAACGCTAGACCTGAGTTTCTCGTAAATGAAGGCTTTGACGGTTACACCGCGTGGAAATACGACTTCCATACGGATGATGATTCTTGCGAAATTCATGAATTTGAGCTTGAAGTTACCTATACACTTCCGAAGTTCGAAATGCCTAAGACTTCAGATGAGTCAGCTGAGGAGTTTCGTCCATATCTTGAGAAGCTCTATCGTCACGAACAGATTCATTGTGCGCTTGCAGTTAAGTCGATGCACGAAATGTATTTAGCCTTCAAACGAGGGCAGCGTGGAGGGTGTAGTAGCGCAAATGATAGAGTCATTGAGCTTGAAGGTGATTTGGTGGAAAGTAATGCTCTGTTTGACGTTTATACGTCGCATGGAGAAATTGAATTAGCAGAGTCTCCTTTTGGTGAGGGGCCTTACTTGAAAATATGCGAAATACCTTTCGCGCCAATGTCACCACGCATATAACAAATAAGGATTAAGGTGTTGCGCAGCCAACAACAAATAAGGATTAAGGT